>JAFGOU010000242.1 GCA_016926315.1 Chitinispirillaceae bacterium | reverse complement strand
TACCGCAACCCCGGACCGAGGTGCCGGCAAAGCCGGTAACTGAATTATACCTCTCATACGCGCGATCAGCCAGAGTGAAGGACGAAAAAAGTGCAACGCGAAAAAGTATCCCCAGGAAGATTCCGAACGGGCAGCGGTCTGATACCGGCGTCATACGCGGCTGCGATCACCCCTTTTTTCCTGCTGTACCTCCTGTTCCTGCCGGCGGCCGTGGTCCCCTCCGGTTCTTGCCAGGTCGACCCCGAAAAAACATACGGCACCCTGTTCAGGGAGGTGCAGCGGCTGCCGGTTTTCCGCGATTCAAAAAAATTTCCTGATTGCAAAGCGCTGTTCCCGCCCCGCGAGATCGTTGACAAGTATGAACGGGAGAAACGCCGCGAGGGGTTCGATCTTCGCGCGTTCGTTGCGGCGAACTTCGATACGCTGCAGGCAACCGGAAACGATACGGTCCGCATGTTGCGGCATATCGATCTGCTCTGGTCCTTTCTCGAACGGCCGGCGGACGGCAGGGTCTCCGGATCTTCGCTCATTCCCCTGCCCCACCCGTACATCGTCCCGGGCGGCCGGTTCAGGGAGGTCTATTACTGGGACAGCTACTTCACCATGCTCGGCCTCCAAAAAGCGGGAAAAACGGCGCTCATGCGGAACATCGTTGACAACTTCTGCTTTCTCATCGATTCCATCGGACACATTCCCAACGGCAATCGCACCTACTATGCCAGCCGTTCCCAACCGCCTTTTTTTACGCTCATGGTGGAACTGCTTGCCGAAGCGACGGGCCGGGAGACGATCGACCGGTACCTTCCCTGGCTTGAAAAGGAGCATGCCTTCTGGATGAAAGGGAAAAAGACGGCGAAAGGGGCGCCGGTCGATACGTTACGCGTCGTAACCTTCAGCAATGGCGACGCGCTCAACCGCTATTATGATGCACGCAACACACCGCGACCCGAGTCATTCAAGGAAGACGTCGAACTCGCCGGACCTGCAGCGGATAAAAAAGCACTCTACCGGAATATCCGCGCGGCTGCTGAATCCGGCTGGGATTTCAGCAGCCGGTGGTTTGGCGACCGTTCGTCGCTTGACAGCATCCATACCATCGATATCCTTCCCGTAGACCTGAACTGCCTCCTCTACCGCCTCGAAACCCTTCTGGCGGACGCCAGTTCGCGTGCGGGACGGAAAGAGAAAAGCGGTGTCTACGCACGCTCTGCCGAGCGGAGAAAACGGGCGATCATGCGCTACTGCTGGGACGAGACCTCCGGCTTTTTCTTTGACTATGATTACAAAAAAGCGGCCCGCACCGGCGTCTACTCCATGGCCGGCGTCTTTCCCCTGTATGGTAATATCGCCGACAGCAGCCAGGCCGCGGCGGCGATCAAGGTCCTCAACCTGAAGCTTCTGAAAGCCGGCGGGTTCGTTACCACCGACAATGTGACCGGCCAGCAGTGGGACGCCCCGAACGGCTGGGCGCCGCTGCAATGGATCGGTTATGTCTCCCTCCGCAATTACGGCCGCGCCGCGGCCGCACGGGAAGCGGCCGCACGCTGGACCGGCCTGAACATTAAAACTTTCATCGAAACCGGCAGAATGATGGAAAAGTACAACGTCGTCAACCTGGATGTTCCGGGAGGAGGCGGCGAATACGACCTGCAGGACGGGTTCGGATGGACCAACGGGGTGTTTCTGGCATTGTGGGAGGAGCTGAAAAAAAGCGATTGACGCATTCAAACCGGTTTCCGCTTCTGCGGGAACAGCCGGGAAAGGTAACCGTTCCGATTGTATACGTGAAGCAACGTCCCCTCGACGATCAGGAGTAACCGTATGAGCGATCCCCAGAATCGACCCTTCGAGAACAACAGCGACCGACCCAACCCCGAGCAACCGGCAACGACCTCCCCGACAAGTCCTGCAACCCGCGTCCCGTTCGACGATGAAGCGGTCGAAGCGCTCGCGGTCGAGAAAAAAAAACGGATGCGGGGCGTGAACCGGATGGCGATCCTGGGCCTGCTGGCGCTGGTGACCCTGGCCATTCTCCCTATCGTCAAGATTTTTTTCGTGCCCGTGATCCTGGCCGCGACGTTCTGCACGCTTTTACACCCGCTCTACCGCAAGGTGCTCACGTTTTTCGGCAACAAACGCGGGATAAGCTCCTTTGTCTGCTGCCTGATCATCCTCCTCTGCATGGTCATACCGACCTATATCGTTCTCCAGCTTGTGGTCAACCAAGCTATCGACTTATACCAGTCCGCGCAACCGACCATCAAGGACATCCTGGCCAAGGGAGGGCAGAGCGAATTCGCGCTCAACCTCAAAAATTTCCCGCTTGTGCAGAAACTGCAGCTCTCCGCGATCGACTATTCCGAGCCCCTGAACGAAGCCATCAAGGCACTGGCGAACATGAGCACCGCCTTGTTCAATAAAACCTCCTCCGGCGTGGTTGGATTCGTATTTACGCTGTTCGTCATGTTCTTCACCATGTTCTACTTCTTCATGGACGGCGAGTTGCTGCTGAGAAGAATCAAATACCTTTCACCGATCCGTAATGATTACGAAGAGATGATTTTTTCCCGGTTCCTCCTCATTTCTCGAGCGACCGTTTTCGGCACCGTCATTATCGGCATTACACAGGGAACCATCGGCTCCATCGCGATGCTTGTCTTCGGCGTCAAACTCTGGCTGCTCTGGGGATTCATCATGATCATCCTCTCCCTGATCCCGCTCCTTGGCGCCTGGATGGTGCTGATCCCGGCGGGCATCATTCAGATCATCCTCGGCCATACGTGGCAGGGAATCGGGATCATTCTGACAAGCATTCTGTTCGTTTCCACCATCGACAACTTCATGCGGCCCCGGCTGGTTGGTCAGGGTGCAAAACTGCACGATCTGGTGGTATTCTTTTCCTCGCTCGGCGGCATCGCGGTTTTCGGGGTGATGGGATTCATTGTCGGCCCGGTCATCGCGGCGCTGTTCGTGGCAGTATTGGACATCTACAGCAGGGAGTTCGAACAGCAGCTCAAGGACGCAACCTGAAAGAATCAGCAACAGGACTCAGCGTTCGAATTCAGGAGGGAGTAATCGTCTCATCGCAGTGTTTATACCGATCCGCAACGAGGCGGTCAGGCAAAGACCCTAAATGACCTACCGCCCCATCGACCGTACAAGTCCGCAGGGGACCCTCAATAGCATTCATCTCCGGTACGGCATTCCCCTGTTGATCGACACCGCGAGGTTCTTCATGAGATCGAGAAGGGTCTGTTTTGTCAGATCGCCGCCGGTCGGGATTTTTTCCTTGACGATTCCATAAGCGGCAATGGTCGCCCTGGCGTTGTCCCACATGACGAAAGAGAGCGACTGTTTCGCGTTATCGAGGCCGCCGCCGAGTCCGGTAAAACCGCCTTCGGCGCCGATTACCGCGGCACCGGCATAGCGTTCCCGCTGAAACGAGCATACATCAAGAATCAGAAGATACCGGTACTTCCGGTCGACGAAATTCCGTCCCGCAGGAAGCGACAGGGCGCCGCCGCTTCCGAGATCGCCGGGACCATCGGCCCTGCTGCGCATATTATCATCGGCTCCGCGGAGAAATTCGATTTTTTTAAATCCCGACCGGGTGCCGAGGAGCTCCGGAAATTCACTCCCGAAAAAATCGTAATACAACTGGACCGCGTCACCGCCGCCAAGGATCCTGGCAATCTCGTCGTGAGGCGCGAGGACAAGGTTCCTTTTTACCAGGATCACGCCCAGGGTGTCGTCACTGATGTCCACTTTTGCATAGCCAGGCATGATCTGGTGAGCCGGACCGGCGCACCGGAGAAAAAGCGCGGCAGCTACTGACGCGGCACATGCCGCCAGCCTGGTGAGCGTCATGCAATGGATCCTGTCCGGGGTTCAGGTGGTTTCCGCAGCCAGGCGTTCGCACGCTTCAGGGCT
>JAFGOU010000241.1 GCA_016926315.1 Chitinispirillaceae bacterium | reverse complement strand
TATGACGTGAAGCTGGTGGGCACGAGCGCTGTGGGCGGGAGTACCAAGGAGGCGTACCGGGCCTATATTCACGATCAGGAGCGACCGGCGTTTTGCCTGCTGGTGGGTGATGGATTTCCCTCCTGGGAAACCTCGTCGTGGTGGAGCCTCAATTACTACGCCGCGTCGCAGGTATCCTCCGCGACCAATAAACCGCTGCCGAGCCTTGCCCTCGGCCTGTTCTGGGTGACCAGCGCGTCGCAGCTTGCCAATACCGTGAACAAAACAATCCAGACCGAGACCACGCTCGATACACGAATCAAGATGGTGTACGGGCAGGGAGGTAGTACAGAGCCCATAGCATGGTTTCCTGCCGATCATGCCGACCGTTTGATCGAAGAGGTCAATAACAAATATTTTCCGCCCAGCACCGGTTTTGAGGTGATTAACCGCCCTTCCACCCCGGACGGCAATCTGTGTGCCGTTGAACTTTACAATCAGGGATGCTGGTTCAATATTTTTTTCGGCCATGGAAGTACCGTTGGCCAGTATTGCAGCTGGGAAACCAGAGATCTCTCCTCCATGACGAATACCCAGTATCCCTTTGCGCTTTCCTGTGCCTGTCTTACCGGGACCTATAACAGAAATTGCGTGGCCGCGGCGGCCGTCGCGCACCAGCATGGTCCGGTCACCTATATCGGATCGCACAATACCTCCGGCCTGGGGCAACACGTACTGGTCCAGGGATACGTCGCGGGAATCATGAGTGAAAAGCTCACCAAGAACGGACTTGCCTTTATTTACGGCGCGAATTACGACTCCATGCCGCATACGACCGGCCAGTACGTTCAGGCAGCCACGAGGGACAAGGCCAATATGGGGTGGCAGTACCACCATTTTGGCGATCCGGCGATCCAGATCATGCCGTCGAATGTTACCACGACCGGGCCTCGCCTCGCGCCTTTTACACCAACGGAGCTCGCCGTGCGCCGGAACGCCCTGTGTTTCACGCTATCGCGCGAGGGCGCGGCATCGCCTGTCAAGGCGGTCGTCTTTTCAATACAGGGAAGGCCGATTAAAACGCTGGTCAATACGACGTTGGAAAGCGGCAGCCACGTACTGCCCCTAGGAACAATCGCGCCCGGACCATACGTGATCAAAGTGGAAGGGAAGGGATTCGGGGGGACGGTGAAGCTGTTCAAAGTGCGATAACCCGCCCTGCTGCCAGCGGGCGATAAAAACGATCCGTTTTTTTTCCGCCGGTGTGAGGGGAAATGAATTATTATACCGTGGTAGAACCTACCACGGTTTTTTCCTTTTGGGAGAGGGGAAAATGTCATGAAGGTAAAGCGTTGCTGTTTGATTTCACTGTTGATTTTCGCACCATGCGTATTCGCCGGCGGAAATTTCGGGGCATACCCGACCTTTCGCGAGATCGATTCCGCTTTGACGGCCCTGCAGACGCGGTATCCGCAGATCTGCAAGCGCAGCGTTCTTTCCGAGAAGTCGTATCAGGGCCGTGATATATTTCTCGTAAAAATATCCAACAGCCCGAATGCGTTGAATCAGAGGCCCCAAGCGCTTATTTCCGGCCTTCAACACGCTGACGAGCCCATCGGCGGCATCATGTGTCTGCGCGATATGGAGTACCTGTGCGAGAATTACGGAACGGATGATGAGGCGACCTGGCTTGTTAACAATCGTCAGATCTGGTTTGTTCCGATAATGTGTCCTGACCGCTATGTGTGGAACGAAAGCATAACCACGATCAGAGACCGTAAGCGCAAGACCATGCATATCGCTTCGGGCTTATCAGAGGCGGCTGGCGGGGTTGATCCGAACCGCAACTATCCGTTCAAATGGGGTTATGACAACACGGGGTCGAGCAGCACTCCATCGGCATCCAACTATAGAGGCACCGCAGCGCTTTCTGAACCTGAAACACGGGCGATGGTGGATTTTGTCGCTTCCCATAAAATCCGTACCTGGCAGAACCACCATGCATCGGGCGATTATTTGATTCTGCCGTACGGCTATCGGGGCGCTGGACACTATCCGCCTGATTCGGCGATTTACTTCACCATGGCGAGGGAGCAGCAGAAATTCTATCCCTATAAGAAGATCGGAAATTCCGGCGACTGCTACGGCTCATGGATTTTAAACGGCGGTACTGACGACTGGGGCACCTCGGATTCGGCCAAATACGGCAAGGACTACAAGGTATACTGCATCATCACGGAAATAGGCGCAGATGGGAGCTATTACTGGGACTACTGGGACAACAGAGCCAAGCTTTTGGCCCGCTGCGATACGCTGCTGGGCGCTGATCTGTACATGATAAAATGCGCCGGCTTTTATCCGGTTATCAGGCAGATCGAAGTGCAGGACAATGCTTCCGGCAACAACAACGGCATTCTGAATCCCGGTGAGACCGCGCAGGTTGTCGTGACCATCGAGAACAAGTCCGTGGTCGATACCACGCCCAATGTGCGGGCAGTGCTTGCCACTGCCTATCAAAACGCCGTTATTGCTGATTCGTCAGGGAATTTCGGATCGGTCAGACTGCTTGCGCAGGCGCGGAACAATGCGGATCCGTTCACTGTTTCATGCCTGGCGAATGCGCGGGAGAGTGATATCATCCTTTTTGATCTCAAAGTCCGGTGGACCATGAATTCGGTCGATTTTGAAAAGGCGCTTCCCTGTACGCTCCGCGTGGGCAGGCCGACCGCGGTCGCGAAGGGGAAAAAACCGGTATCAAACGGTGCGCTTGCCGTAACAACGAATGCCCGCCGGCAGATCGTGATACGTTTTAACCGTTCACCGTTCTCCGCAGAGCAGGTGCTGGTGCGAATTTATTCGCCCATAGGCTCGGTCGTCAATTCGACCGCGGTTACCCTGTCTGATCCGGTGAAATCGGTCTGCCTGGATGGTATCGGTAAGGCAGGTGCCAAGGGTCAAAGCGGTCTCCTTCTGGTTGAAGTGACGGCAGGGGAAACCAGGATAGTCAAAAAGGTAATTCTACGATAGTCCTGCAACCCAATCGTTTTTGCGTGTAACGGAGGGGAAGAACAGGCCTGCCGGTCCTTCCCATCGATGAGGCAAAAATTCCCTTTAAGCCGGTAAAAAGTGTCTCAAGTGGCCAATGTCCTTTCAGTTTTGCAGAATTGCCAGAAAACGTCCCTTTTTTATTAAACCGCTTATTTTTCTGTAACTCCCTGAATTATAAATGATTTTTCTCCCGCATTACAGTTGAAATCAGTTTTTTCCAGTAATCCTTCTGTTTGGCACCTCCGTTGCTTAAGTACTGAGATGGGTCATTATGTCTACCCCTTGTTTATGGCAAGGAAGGTGCAGCAATGCTGCGTGAAATGCTGTTCGACAAAACCAACCTCCCGATGATCAAGAATTCGCTTGACGCGGCAATGCTGCGCACAAGAACGGTGGCAAACAACATTGCCAACGTTAATACGCCGGGATACAAACGGGTAGAGGTATCGTTCGAGCAGCAGTTACGCGAGGCACTCGACCGCACCAGGCTGAAAGGCGCGCGCACCGAGGAGGAACACCTCAAGCTCGGTCGTCCTCTTATTTCAGAAGTCAATGCGCGGGCGTACAAGCCGGTTGATCCGACCCTGCCGAGCGGCCTGAATAACGTGGATGTTGATACGGAAATGGCAAAACTTGCCGAAGCGCAGATCATGTACAACTATGGCATACGGTTCGGCCAGGGGGTATTCAAGAAAATGAATGCGGCGATCCAGGGAAGGTCGATACCGCTGCAGTAAAAAAGGCTATAGGCTGAAGGCTGTTAGACTATAGACTAAGGCCGGACGATAACTTATGGAGGGCCAAAGGCTGAAGACAGCCTACAGCCGGCAGCCTGACAACCTAAGGACTAACCATGCCTCTTGCGGGAATTTTTTCAGGTCTCAACATCAGCGCCTCGGGAATGAGGGCGGAGCGGATACGTCAGACCGCCATTGCCAGCAACCTTGCCAACGCCGAGACCACACGCACCGATGAGGGCGGGCCCTATCGACGGCAGTTTGCCGTGTTCGAAGCGCAGAGCGACCGGCGCGACGTGCGGCTGCTCAATAAGGAGAAGGGGCTGGAGGGCGTGGCGACCGACCGGAACCACTTGCCGATTCCACCGTCGAATTTCCCGCGTGACGAACGGTTCTTCGGCAACGGCGTCGAGGTGGCTGAAATACGCGAAGATTCGCGTCCGCCCAGGCTCGTGTACGATCCGGCGCATCCGGACGCCGACGAAAAGGGTTATGTGGCCATGCCCAATGTCAACGTTGTGCAGGAGATGACCGACATGATCGCGGCGACGCGCGCCTACGAGGCGAACGTGACCGCGTTCAACGCGACAAAAAACATGATGATGCAGGCGTTACAGTTGTAAAGGAGAGGACGCGCATGAGCGTATCGAATGTGGGCAATGTTGATTCGTGGATGCAGTTCGTGAAACTGGTGCAGGAGGCGCGGTCGCGCAGCGCAGGATATGACGGCGCGGTTACGCGGAGCAGTTTCGTGAAAAAAGGCGCCTCTTTATTGCCCGCATCGCAGGTGCGGCAGCAGTACGGTATCATGAAAAGCGCACCTCCGGGTGCGGCCCAGAATATGACCGGCGCCAGAATGAAAGTCGCCGGAACTTTTTTTGACGCATATGCATGACCGTACGGTACAATTAAGGTACAGTGGAAAAGCAGGTATAAGCTTCCAGGGTCCATGACCGGAAGCGGGAACAGTGAAAGGATGAGCGTATGACAGTCAACCAGATCAACCAGGTCGGGCCGGTCCACGAGGGCGATGGCGTCAACAGGACCCGCCAGGCTGCCGGGCCGGCAAAAGACGTGCCGTCGTTCAAGGAGACGCTTAGCTCGTTTTTAAACGATGTGAACGGCCTTCAGAAAAAAGCCGACGAGTCGATCCAGAAAATGGCGGCCGGGGAGATCAACGACGTGCACCAGGTCATGTCGAGCGTCGAAGAGGCCAATGTTGCGTTCAACATGATGATGGAGATCCGCAACAAGGTGCTTGACGCGTACCAGGAAGTGATGCGTATCCGTTTGTAATGCCCGGATAAGGGGCTCGTTTTGCTCAGGGAGACCATATGTCGGAGTTCTTCAGACAGCTTTTTGCCCAGCTTGCCGCGATCTGGCAGAAATTATCACTCCAGCAGAAGATCATAACCTCCTCGCTGGTCTTTTTTTCCATTGTCGGCCTGGTTGGTCTGCTGGTATGGGCCCAGAGCGGTACCTCCAAGACCGCCGATTCAGGCTATCGCGTCCTGTATTCAAACCTTGAGCTTGAAGAGTCGGGCGCGATCACCGAAGAGCTTCAGAAAATGAAGTATGATTACAAGCTCGAGGCCGGCGGCCGGACCATTACGGTGCCGGCAAAACAGCTCTACGAGGTGCGTATTGCCCTCGCCCGGGAGGGGCTTCCGAAGTCCCGCGGTCTGGGGTACGAGGTTTTCGACAAAAACAATTTCGGGATGACTGATTTCGTGCAAAAGATGAATGCACGGCGTGCGCTGGAGGGGGAACTGCAGCGGACCATCGAAGGGCTTGACGAGGTCAAGCAGGCGCGCGTGCACATCGTGATTCCCGAACCCACCATTTTTCTTGACCAGCAGAAAGAGTCCAAGGCGTCGGTAGTGATCCAGTTCAAGCCGTCGCGGCAGATCGGGCGGGAGCAGATCAGGGGTATCAGTTACCTGATTTCCTCGAGTGTGGATGGTCTGAAACCGGAACATGTCTCGATCGTGGATTACGACGGAAGATTGCTTTCCAGTCCGTTCTCCCAGGAGCCGACCGCGCTCGTGGGATCGCACAACATGGAACTCCAGCAGAATATCGAGCGCCATCTCGAGAACAAGGTGACGGGGATGCTGACCGGCATTCTGGGACCGTCAAAGGCGTACGTCAAGGTCGCGGCAGACCTCGATTTCGACCGGGTGGAACGGACCATGGAGCAGTACGATCCGGAAAGCAAGGTGATACGGTCCGAGGAGCGGATCGACGAGACGACCAAGAACGCGCCTGACGGCGACCACCAGAAGGAACGCTCGCTTACCAATTACGAGATCGACAAGACGGTGCAAAATATTATCCAGGAGGTGGGTAACATCAAGCGGCTCACCATTTCGGTCGCGGTCGACGGCAAATACGCCACGGATAAAGAGGGCACAACCACCTATGCGGCGCGTACCGCAGAGGAGATGGCCGATATTGAAGATATTGTCAAGAACGCAGTGGGATACGATCTCGCGCGCGGGGACCAGATCGCGGTATCCCAGGTGCAGTTCAACAACGAATTCATCGAGACGGAACGGAAATCGTTCCTGTCGCGCGACCGCCGGGAGTTCTGGCTCATGATCGCCAAATACGCGATCGGGGCGCTTATCGCGCTGCTGCTCATCCTGTTCCTGCGCTATCTGGCCAAAACGATTGTGGAGGCCATGAATCCGCCGGTGCCGGTCATGGAGCAGCTCGGCGTGATTGAGGAGGTTCCCAAGGAGGTTCCGGAAGAGGTACGCAAGAGTTCGGAGATTTTAGAGCGGGTCGAAATCATGACGCGCGAGGAGCCGGTAAACATATCGGCCATTATCCGGCAATGGCTTGCGGAACCCGCGATAGCCCATAAGAAGAAAAGGTAACAAACAGGGGTCATCGGAGAAATGGCAGGGCCCATTGACCAGCATGCGCGCAGGGGAAGCCGACGCAGCTGAAATGGCAACGATAATCTGAAGGACAGGCACAACGTTATCGGGGACGGTAGTTTATGGCGACAGCCAAAAGAGGCGGCAAGGAAAAAAGCGGTTTCTTCCAGGACCGCTATGACAAGGATAAAGAAAAAAAACCCAAGGAACACCACCGGGTGAGCATCGAAGATATGCCGGGTCCGCGCAAGGCCGCCATCGTGATGGTGGCGCTCGGGTCTGAAGCTTCGTCTCAGATATTCCGCAACCTTGATGAGAGCGAAGTGGAACGGTTGTCGACCGAGATCGCACGACTCGGCAACGTGTCCCCGGATGTGCGGGAAGCGGTGTTGGAAGAGTTTCACACCCTTGGCATGGCCCAGCAGTATGTGAGCCAGGGAGGCATTGAATACGCGCGCGAGATCCTCGAGGCGGCGCTCGGGTCCCGCAAGGCCAAGGAGATCCTCGAAAAGGTACAGCAGACCATCCGTACCACCGGATTCAACCTGCTCGAAAACGTCGATCCAAAGCAGATTGTCAATTTTATCCAGAAAGAGCATCCGCAGACCATCGCGCTCCTGGTTGCGCACATGGAGCCCAAGCATGCGGCACCGATTATTTCAGCACTGCCGCCGGAACTGCAGGTGGACGTGGCGACGCGCATCGCCACCATGGAGAGTATTTCTCCCGAAACCCTGGATCAGGTGGAAGAGGTACTGGTAAGCCAGATCAAGTCGCTGTTCGGCGGCGATGTGTCGGAGATCGGCGGTGTCAAGGCGGTTGCCGAGCTCCTCAACAGCGTGGACCGCGCCGCGGAAAAGAACATTCTTGGAAACCTCGAACGCGAGAACCCGGAGCTTGCCACCGAAATAAAAAACCTCATGTTCGTGTTCGAAGACGTACTCCTGCTCGACGACCGTTCTATGCAGCGCGTGCTCAAGGAGGTGGATTCCAAGGAGCTCTCCATGGCGCTCAAGGGCGCGTCCGAGGAGTTGCAGGACAAGTTCTTCAAGAACATGTCGTCCCGCGCCGCCGAAATGATCAAGGAGGACATGGAGTACATGGGTCCGATCCGTCTCAAGGATGTGGAAGAAATCCAGCAAAAAATCGTGGACGTCATACGCCGGCTGGAAGAGGACGGCGAGATCATCATCACCGGACGCGGCGGTGAAGAGGCTATCGTCGTATAACGGCGAGGGGAGCATATGGACATCGATACCCTTCCTCCGGATCAGATCGCCTCGCTTATTGCCAAGATACTGAGCGACAGGGATCCTGCGTCGGTTGGATTGCGACGTATTGTCAGGAAAAAGACCGCTGAAGCAGGTGAATTCCCCATGCGTGCGGTGGCACTCGAGGATTTCGGCGCCGGGAACAAATCCTCCACGGCACTTTCTGAGGACGAGCTGCAGATTATCGAGCTTGAACGGCAGGTAGCCGCGCTCAAGAAACATCAGGCGGAGCAGATTACCAAGGCGCGGGAAGCGGTCAAAAAGGCGTATGCGCAGGGGTATGATGAAGGCCACAAGAAGGGAAGACAGCAGGGGAGCGAGGAGGCGGGCGCTGTTTTTGACAGAAAGATCGAAGAGATCCAGCAGCAGGTCAGCGCCTGCATGCAGAACGCGGAAAAGGAAAAGACCGCGATATATGCCAATGCGGACCATGCGCTTCTTGAGCTGTGCCGGCTCATGGTGAAGAAGATCGTGAGCGTTGAGTTCAAGCAGAACCGTGAAGCGATCCTGAGCGTTCTTCGCACCGCGCTCTCCTATGCGGCCCAAAAGGACAAACTGGTGATCAGGGTGGCGCCGCTTGACCTGGAGACCATGAAAGGCAGACGGGACTTCTGGGCGCCGGTCACGGAGCGGCTGGGGGAGATCACGCTTGAGGCTGACGAGCGCATCGAGCCGGGCGGATGCATCATCGAATCGGGCTCCGGCGTCATCGATGCGCGGGTAGGTACCCAGCTTGACGAGCTTGCGCTGGTCATCGAAAAAGCGTGGGAAAGCATTCATGGACATAAAAACACCCCGGAAGCTGACAGTGTATAGTTCCTCCATCACAGCTTCTGTGGATGTTCCCTGAGGCGGGGGTCGACAGCGACCCCCGCATTTATTCAGTGACCGCCGCCTGTGACCGGGCAGGCTCTTCACGGGAAAAGCCGGCGGCAACCATCAAAAGGTTGATGTATCCCTGAGCTTGCCAAGGACACCTATGGCCCTGGCGACTGATACCGACAAACGACTGTCCCCGGTGCGTGACGCCGTGGGTCATGCCGAACCGATCCGCGTCCACGGCAAGATAATCGAAGTGGTCGGCTTGCTTATCGAATCGACCGGTCCCGCGGCGTCGGTGGGCGATGTCTGCGTCATCGAAAAGAACAACGAGTTCGTCGGCCGCGCCGAGGTGGTCGGATTCCGCGGTGAGCGCACCCTGCTTATGCCGCTTGGTCCCATCGAAGGGATCCATCCGGGGCTTACCGTGGTCAGCACCAAACGGCCGCTCATGGCCGGTGTCGGCGACCACCTTCTGGGCAGGATCATTGACGGGCTCGGCAATCCGATTGACGGCAAGGGCCCGCTTAAAGTTGACAACTGGCGTCCGGTGTACTCCTCCATTCCCAATCCGCTGCACCGTTCCAGGATCACGGAGCCCTTCCAGACCGGCATCAGGTCGGTCGACGCATTGGTTACGATCGGCAAAGGCCAGCGCATGGGTATCTTCTCGGGCAGCGGCGTGGGAAAGAGCGTGCTTCTGGGCATGATGGCGCGCAATTGCGTTTCAGACGTCAACGTTATTGCGCTCATCGGCGAGCGCGGACGCGAAGTGCGGGAATTTCTGGAGCGCGATCTCGGCGAAGAGGGGCTTGCCCGGTCGGTCGTTGTTGTGGCGACCTCGGACCAGCCCGCCTTGATACGCATCAAGGGCGCCATGGTCGCGGCCGCCGTTGCCGAGCATTTCCGCGACCAGCGCAGGGACGTGCTGTTCCTGGTGGATTCGATTACCCGTCTGGCGACCGCGCAGCGTGAAATCGGTCTGGCCATCGGCGAACCGCCCGCCACCAAGGGGTTTACGCCTTCGGTGTTCTCCATGCTCCCGCGCTTTCTCGAGCGTGCAGGGACTTCTTCCAACGGTACCATTACCGGTCTGTTCACCGTGCTTGTCGAGGGGGATGATCTCGACGAGCCGATTTCCGACGCGGCGCGCAGCATTCTCGACGGCCATATTGTGCTGGCACGGCGCCTCGCGCACCAGAACCAGTATCCCGCGGTGGACGTACTGGAAAGCATATCCCGCTGCATGCCTGACGTGGTGACCGCGGAGCACTTCGCCCTTGCTGGCAGGATGAAAGACCTCGCCGCCGCGTTCAGGGAAAACGAGGACCTTATCCAGATCGGCGCCTACGCGCCGGGTTCGAGCGAGCGGGTCGACCGTGCCATAAAGATCAACGAACCGTTCAGGGCGTTTCTCCGGCAGGACCGGGCCCAGAAGTGCCTGCTTGACGAGTCGGTCAAGCAGCTTGCTGAACTCGCGCGGGTCGCCGGGGTCGCGACATGAAACGGTTCGTCTTCAGGCTGCAGACCCTGCTCGACCTGCGAAAGCGGCGCGAGGACGAAGTCAAGCAGGAGCTGGGGAAAAAAAACCTGCAGATCCTGGACGCGCGCAAGGAGCTTGCTGCCCTGACCGTGGCGCTCAAGGAGCTGCAGGGCGCCGAAAAAAAACACCGGACCGCAGTGACGAGCGCGGTCGGGCTCAGATACGGTGTCGCCTACCGTTTCAAGCTTAAAAAGGATATACTTGTAAAGGGCAGGCAGATCGACGATCTGCAGGCGCAGGCCCATGGAATCCGTAAAATGCTTGTCAAGGCGAAACAGGAGCGCCGCGCCATCGAGATCGTGCGCGAGCGCCAGTACGATGCCTGGAAAAAGGCTAAAAGCATCCGGGAGCAGGGATTTATCGATGATGTGTCCCAGCAAGGATTTCTGCGACGCAAAAGGGAGGCGGCTTCGACCGCTGTCTGAGGCTGCCTGCTGCGCGCTTGTGGCAGGGTTCCTTGTCACTGTTTCACAGGCAGGGACCTATACCCGAAACGCATTTCCCCTTTCAGGCAACACGGCAGTCGATTCCAGCCTTGTCCTGCAGGCGGGCGCGCTCGCGCTCGCCGTTGACCGGTACCAGACCATCAGGATCCTCAGCGACGGTTTCGTCGCGGTCAATCAGACCATTTCCAGCCACTACCCTGACCTCTTGCCGAGCGCGGACAGCACGTTCACCTTTTTCTGGGCGGACCAGAACGGAATAAATGCCAGGAATTTCCAGATACAGAGCGACCGGCAGGTGGTGGGAGGCGCGGCGCAGCGGGTTGGGGACGCCACGCAGAATGACACGAGGTATTGTTTTCTGCATTGCGATCAGGGAGAGAATGGCTACCTTGTCTCATATGGATATCGCGGAAATCTTTCAAAGACCATGCTGCGGCTTTTTAACGGTGTTACCCAATTCGACCTCGATTCTTCAGCTACGAATCTGCTCCATTTGTCGCAGTGCGCCGGCGTGCGGGACACCTATTACCTTGCGTATATCGACAGCCTCGACGTGCTCACCCTGGCTAAGGTGTACGCTCGGGAGGCTGATATCCGCATGATTGACACCGTACCTGTTGCAACCGGGATGGTCGGTGTCGCGATCATGACTCCGTCGGTCGCAGTTGACTCAAGCGGCACCATCCTGGTCTCCTGGCTCAGGGGTGGGGTCAGTACATCCAAAGACCTTTACTATCGCGTCTACAATCCTGACCTGCAATCGCAAAACGCCGCATCAATCGCAGCAACGAACACAGCAAAAAGGTCATGTTTTCATTACTATGACCATGCTCCTGCAGCGGCATACCGCGCCGGTCGCTTTGCCATGGCAAGCTGGGATTCGGCAGGCGTGCTCCTGCATCTGGTTGCAGTCAACGGTGGTGTGGTGACCAAGCAGACAACAAGGATCATTACGAGACAGAACGTTCAGTTGACCGCCGTAGCATCGAACGCCCGTGAGTTACTGGTAATGTGCAAGGGTGATGTCAATAACGATGGCACGAGGGGTGCTGAAGGATACCAGTACCGTATTGTTGGTGGAGAACCGGACCTGGCAGGAGGTGTTTATCTTTCCTTTTCCGATGTGCATGATGGAAATACCAATGATTCGCTTCGTTATTACGCCAGTCTCAACTGCTCCTTCGACGCCTCGGGCAACTTCGCGGTCGCCTGGCGCTCGGGCACCCAGGCCCGCTGCTGCGTCTTCACCACGCCGCCGATCCGAACGCAAAAGGGGTTCTGGACATCACCCGTGGAATCGCTTGCCATTGCACCGGGCGATTCGCTGCAACTGTACCCGCCGCTGGTTACCATGGCGCCGTCCGGAGCATGGTATCGTGAGGACTCGGTTCGCTTCGGCTGTTCAACCGCCGAATTCACGCCTGCAAAGCCGTGGGTCTCATTTTCAAACCAGGCAGCGCTTGCGGCGTCCCGTTCCACCTGCAGCTATTTCCAGTTCCGCATGACCGTCAATCGCAGGACCGGCGCGGACTCGATCGCCACGCCCCTGCTTTCCGCCATAACCATCCCCTGGAACACGAAACCGGTCATCCTTGCGCTCGATTCGATTCTGGTCAATACGACAACGCGTTCCGATATCCATTTCGACTCGACCGTGACCATCATCTCGCGCCGTGATACGCTCACCGCCTTCATGCGCCTGCGCGACACCGACTCGACCGGTCTGGTCACGCTGCGCACCTCGTGGCCGTCGCTCGATCCGGTGGTGACCCTCGCGTCGCAGCCGTCGGGTTTCGCGACCATCAGGTATTCGGCCATCATGACGAGCGACACTACGGTGGTCTGCACCACCGCGGCGGTTGACACGTTCAACTGGAGCGCGGCGCCGAAAAACTTCACCATACGAACACGCAACTCGCTGCCGCAGCTCAGTGTCAGGGTGGTTTCCCGGAATGCCGGCATGACTCTCGACACGGCCACCCTTACCTCGCTGCGCAGGTTCGGGATCCAGGAGGACGACTCGATCGTGTTCCTGTATACGGTCGCGGACACCAATGACCCGGCGACCGCGAAGGCGTTTCTGCGCAGGACTGCCGGCGCGAGCAGCGTGCTCATCGATTCAACGCCCTGCGGGCCCGAAAAACGGTTCAGCATGCGCGGAACCGACATCCCGGTTGCCGATTCCGCGCTCATTACCATAACGGCGCGCGATCCCGACACCACTATTCAGAGGAGCGCGAGCGTGGTCGTGAATCACGTGCCGGGCATCACCGGCGTGTGGTTTGACGGCGTTCCGGTTCGCCAGGGAGATTCCGTCCGCGTCACCATCGGCAAACAGATACCGGTGCACGTGACTGCCCGCGATACCGACCTCGTGTTCTGGGACACCGTGCGGTGCAACCTGTCGATGCGGACAACGGCCGATTCCATGAAGAACAGAACCGGCGATTTTGTCTTTTCGCTGTTGCCGGACCGCAACGATACGCTCGTGACGGTCGTTGTGCGCGATAGCTACGGAAGGGCCGACAGCGTGCAGTTTTACTGCGTGGTGATCAACCATCCGCCCCGGATCACCGGTGTGCAACTCGACGGAAAACCCGTGCGTCAGGGCGATTCGGTCCGCGTCACTATTTTCCGGCAGGTGTCGATAGCGATAGCCGCCAGTGATACCGATCTGGTGTTTCTGGATACGATGTTCTGCCGGCTGTCGACGCGTATAAAGGCGGATTCGTCAGCCAACCGGAGCGGATCTTTTTCCTTTTCCCTGTTGCCGGAACGCGGTGACACGCTGGTATCGATTGTCGTGCGCGATTGCTATGGAGGAGAAGACCGCCTGAGCTTTTTCCTGAAATACCCATGGCTGTCGCTTGATCGGACCGAACATCCCGGCTACCAGCGCGCCCGGGACTCCCTTGATTCGGCCATCTCGCTTATTGTCGGCAGCAGTGATACCGCGACCGTGGCCCTGCCGCTGCTCAACGCGGGCAACGACACCATGCACCTGGTTTCTATCGCGTTTCTGGGAGCAAGCAGCTCCTGGCTTTCCGTCGGCGTTGCTCAGGCAGGCGGCCAGGGGCGGTTCACCGCACAGAACGCCGCATCGCTCCAGCCCGTGACCATGCAGCCGGGTACGCCCCTGCAACTCATCGTGTACGCGACCGCCGGGCCGTTTTCCGGCGACAGCGTGATCAGCACGCGGTTTATTCTCGGCACGAGCGATTTTGCGCACCTGTTCGATACCGTAACCGTGCGCATGGAGTACAACGATCTTCCCTTTGTCGTGGACGTGTCGCCTGACTTCGACACGAGCAGGCCCTTTACCATCGCAGGACTGGCGAAAAAGGCGGCGTATACCCCGTACCATTTTCCTCCGCACGCCTCGATACGCATCACCTTTTCAGAACCAATTGATTCCGCGTCAGCGTGCCGTGGCGTGCGGGTCTACAGTATTTTTGACTCTGTACAGACCGGCAGCGCGACACCGATCCGCACGCGCCATACCTGGAACGCGGGCCGCACCCGGCTCCAAATATTCGCCGATTACAGCGGCCAGAGTCCTCATTTTTCCATTGCCCCGCCGCCGGGCCTGTTCGTGCCCACGGATTCGCTCGGGCTCGTTCTTACCACGGACATCACCGACCTGGCAACAACGCCCAGCGGCCCGAACCGGCTCGACGTGAACCGCGACCATGTGCGCGACCAGGACCGGGATACGCTCCTGCCCATGCGCGTGGACAGCATCACCTTCTGCCTGCTTGCCGTTTCGCCCGCGGATTCCGATACCACGGTAAGCCGTGCCCCGGTGATAACGTTGACCTTTTCCGCGGCAGTGCTCGGATCATCGGTCGATACCGCACGCGTCAATAACCGCACCCTGATTCTCCGTTCCCGTTACAACGACGGCGGGCAGCTTTCCTGCGATTCCGTGACGGTCGAGGGAAACCTCGTCCGGTTCCACCCGTCGCAGCGGCTGTTTTACCGCGACAGCATGTTCTGCTACTACCGCGCCGTCACGGTGCGCGACCGCATGGGGTTCCCGGTCGACAATTCGCGCGACGGGATTCCCGCGACCCTGTTCGACTCCCTGTCCAGAGCAGAAGACGCGGCTTGGCATTTCCGCGTGAAAAACATTTCCGTGCTCTCGGTCACGCCCGCGAGCGGCGATACCGTGACCGCGACCGGCACGCCCATCACCATTACCTTTTCAGAGCGCGTGCCTCGGGGATCAATCGATACCAGCCTGACCGGAAACCGGAGCCTGCTTATCCGGTCGCTGTACAGCGGCACCACGCAGTCGCGGTTCCGCAGCATAAGCTTCTCATCCGACAGCCTGGTCCTTACCGCGGTCCCTGAATACGGGTACTACAGCAACGACAGCCTGTTGTGCACCTTTTTCGGCTTTGCCAGGGAGTACCGCTATAATCAGCGTGTCTATCCCGGCGACACGGCGAGCGGTTTTTCCGGCTACCGCTGGTTTTTCAGGACCCGCGCCACCGGATTCTATACCTATCCCAACCCGTACAAGCCCGGCGCCGACCCGCGCCACTGCCGCAACAACGGTCCGTGCGGCATCTGGTTCAAGAACCTTCACACCCTGACGCGGAACATGCTCGAGTTCCGCATCTGCATTTATTCCATCAAGTCACTGCCCATATATGATACCAAAAAAGCGGGCCAGGACCTGAGCTTTACCATAGGCGACGAGCCGGCGTGGCTCTGGAACACCAGAAACCAGCGCGGCGAGCCGGTCGGGTCCGGGCTCTATTTTTATGTGATCTACGATGCCCTGGACAAGGCGCTGCTTAAGGGGAAACTGATGATCGTGCGGTGAGAAGAGCTGCGGGCAGGGGCGGATGCTTATAGAACGTTTGAGCTTTACCCCGCAGTTGGACTCAAGGTTGACGTAGTCCCGCGTGAATGTATCAGGCCGGAACTGGAGCGCTACATCCTGCCGGGAGTTGTCAAAATATGAAGCGGAACGTGCGGCTTTTTGCCGATGATTTGTGCGTATATCCAGCGAGGTTTTACCATACCCCTTTCCGGCGACGGGAAGGGGTTTTCTACCGGTACTAAAATACTTCATAAAAACTGTGAATTTTCCACAAGGGTACAGTATATTAGAGGGAAGGCAGTTTGATAGCTTTGTCACCAGACTGCTTTTTTTATTACCTTTCTTAAGAGGAGGGCTCTATGAAACTGAAGGCCGTGATTCTTTCAGGGATTCTGGCCGCCGTTGCCTATGGGCAGCCCGCCACCGTGGTGCTGCAGCAGGGGCTGAACGGGTACGACGGGTGCGAAGACGCCGAGCTGCGCGATCCGGACCGCGGCGTTTTTGGAAGGGGTCCCGTAGAGACCGAGCTTGTCGTATCAGAGGTTTGACCGGGCTGCCCCTATGCCCGTGCGGCATTACGCTTTGATCTCAGCTCGATTCCCTCAAACGCACAAGTATCTTCTGCCACGCTGGAACTGTATGCGCTGCGCTATATGGGCGGTTCCACGACCGGAGACTATGCCGTCTACAAGCTCTCCCGCTCCTGGGTCGAGTCCGAGGCAAACTGGGCAAACGCCTCGGCAAGCCAGACCTGGACAAAAGCTGGCGGCGATTATGTGAGCAGTGCGGTGGCAAGCGCGACCGTCCCGCGGTCAAATGGGACCGTTTTCGTGCGGTACAATGTGCTTGCGGCGGTCTCGGATTTTGTAAAAAACCCTCAGAACAATTTCGGTTTCCTGGCCATCAATACCAGAAGGTCCCAGACGATCATTTTTGCGTCGTCTGAAAACAGGACCGCTGAGAACAGGCCCAAGCTCACCGTTACGTATGAGTCATCCGCATCCGTGACCGCGAGGCCCGCACTGAAAACGGGCGGCGCGCCCATCACGGTCCGTGCCAAAGGCGGCGAGCTTCACCTGTCCGCGCCGGGTGCGCGGTCGAATGTCGCCGTATCGGTGTACCGCGCTGACGGCGCGCTGGCGCTCGTGCGCCGGGTTGCGCCTCAGGGCCACACGGTCGTTTCAGGTCTCGCTGCCGGAGTATATTTTATCGGCGCAGGCACTGCATTGGGACGAGGGTATACCGCCGTCTCGATAACGCCATAGAATGATACGGTACCGCCTATGACCACAGCTTCCATACAACGCACGCGAACGGTTTTCCGTATCGCGTGCGTATTGTTTGGTGCTGCTCTATCATACGGAGCTGACCCGCAATCCGCGCGTTCCTGCGCGCCGTCGTTTGTTGCCCGCGATATCAACAACCGCCTCGTTTCCCTTGACAGCTTAACGGTGAAGGGACCGGTGATCATCGACTTCTGGGCAACCTGGTGCGTTCCCTGCATGCTTGAATTCAAGGCCCTGAAGAAGCTCCATAAAAAATACGAGGACAAGCAGCTCACCATTGTCGCAATAAGCCAGGACAACCCTTCCGAAATCGCCAAAGTGAAACAGATGGTTGCCGCGAACAAATGGCCTTTTATCGTGGTGATCGACGCCGGTAAGAAAATTTCCGCAAAATACCAGGTGCGCTCCGTGCCTGCGCTGTTTATTGTGCGAACCGACGGGAAAATCTGTTACAGCAGCAGGAGCTTTGTTTCCGGCGATGAGGTCAAGCTCGAAGAGGCGATCCGTGGGCTTCCCGACGCTCCCTAAGACAATAATTACTGTCGCAGTTCTGACCGCATGCAATCCCGTTTTTGTCGCGCACGGCCTGTGCCAGGCTTTTGCATCGGACGTTGGTATAACCGGCGTCAATGAGCTGCGCCTGTCGCGCGGGTATGACATTTCATTCACGGATGCAGACAAGCCATGGGACTATCTGGTCAACACCATGGACATTACGGCGCAGGCCAAAACCTTCTATTCAAAACTTCGGTTTGACGTACAGGAACCGAGCATGGGATTCAATCCGGTTGAGCCGGTATACCGGGAGTATCTGAGCAGGCGCACGTTCGGATTTGAAATCGCGCCCCTCACCCTGGAGGCCGGCCATGTGACCACGCAGTTCGGACGCGGACTCACGCTCAGCCTCAAGGAGGACCGCGATATCGAGCAGTACGTGATCCTTGACGGCGTTTACGGCAGGCTGCTCTACCCCTGGCTGACGTTTCAGGGCATTGCCGGCCGGCCCTATCAGTGGCGCAACCGGCCGCTCGCGCTCAAGACCATGGATCTGACCGGGCTTGGCGATACCGTGGCGCTCATCGACGCGGCGGACCTGCGCATGCGCAACAATGTCGAAGGCGTATACGTGGAGCTGTTCGATCCGATCGAAAAACCGTTTCTGCCGTTTCTCTCCGCCTGCCAGGTCGGGGGAGGCCTGGTCCGGTATTCATCAGGCGTGGGGCCGCTGCAACTCGGGTATCACGATACGGTAACGATCCAGAAGCCGTTCTGGTACCAGGACCGCGAGACCTGGTATCTCCCTTCGGCTTCGGCAAACGTGGCATACCGTGAATACGCCCTCTCGTTTGATCAGGCATGGATGACCGGCACGATACACAATTATTACAATCCCATGGACAGCATGCGGGGGCCCTTTGACTCGGTGTTTACCACGCCGACCGCTCCTTCCACCTATGTGTCGGCAAACGCGGCGCTTTACGGCGTCTCTCTGCTGGCTGAATACAAGAATTATCACTATGCCGAGACCGTGTTTTTTTCCGAGGAGATCGGTTCGTTTCTGATCCCGCCGCACGTACGGTATATGCACTCATGGCACCTTTTAAACAAGCACCTGCTTTCCAATCTCATGGCCGACGACATCGGTTACAAGGTCATGCTCAACTGGTCGCCGCTTGTGTCCTCGCTTCTGACCGTTGATTTCTGCTATGGCGGCCGCCACGAACGGGAAAGCAGCTTCAGCATCATGGAGAAGTCAGCTTACTGGGAGGCCTATGCGGAGTGGTCGCAGGATGTTTCCGACCGGATCCTGGCAAAGGCCGGAGTGGATTATGGAAAGCTTGATCCTGAACAGCCCAAGGTGACGTTTCGCACCCTTGCGGGCCAGGTCAACGCCGGTCCGTACCGGGAGCGCCATTCGTTCGGCATTATCCTGGAAAACCAGCTCAATGACAAACCGTTTTTAGCCGAGCAGGACGAGCAGGCGCTTAAAAATCTTATCGCCCGCATTGTGCCGCAGGATTCGCTCACCCCTGTTGTTGATCCGGTGTCTGGTGACACCCTGTACAAGGATACGTTGCTCTACGATTACCTGGTGCCGGATGCCGAGCGCTCGTCCTACACCCAGCGCGGCCTTAACCTGCTCCTGACCCTGACCTACGGTTTTGCGCCGTGGCTTACCCTCAGCATGACCCTTGAGCGCGAAGTCGTGCTGGAGGACATGGACAATATCCATGTGGTCACCGACATTGCATCGAGCATCAATAGCTACGCCTCATTCGGCCTGGTGCTCAGGCCGTTCCCCGATAACACGCTCACGCTCGAATACGGCTCGATGAGCGGCGGCAAAAAGTGCACGCTCGGGACGTGCGTTGACCTGCCGGCGTTCAGAGGGTTCAGGATGAATTTTACCAGCATGTTCTAATCGCTTATTCGTCTGTTCATATCATATGAGAGGGCACCGCTTCGCGCGCCAATCGTGTGCCACTGGCACACGGCAATCCCCTGGCCTCTTATGTAGGGGCGACCCATTGGGTCGCCCCTACATAAGAGGCACACCCCCTCCAGCGGAAGGCTCGGCTATATCCACTGCTTCGCAGTGGATGCTCTTGCCTCCCGCAACGCCCACGCTAAAGAAAAAAGATGAGAAACAGCAGTCTATTTTCGGTCAATCACCGCAGACTTTTCAATACCGGTAATATGGTTTTTCGAGTTCCGGACCTGATACAACAGTATCCCATTTGTAGCCTTCAAACCGCGGACGATTTCTCCGCCATTACCTGCCGTGATCTGTCTCCCGCGAATATCAAACACCCTCACGGTGCTTCCCTCATTTATAGTGACGGCCATTAAACGGTTTGGTTTCGAAATTTCTCTTCTGGGAACCGCTGTCTGACAGGAAAAATCGACGAGCGACGCGTGCGCGTCGCGGAACGCCTTGAGTTCGTTTTTGCATTCGTTCCATGACCCGTGGCCGTCGTTGGCATTGTACGACCACGGCATGATGCCCGCATACCCGTTGGCAAAGGCGTTGTCCACCATCTGTTTGACCGTGTAGTTCCCGGCCTTTCCCGGTGATTCGCCGACAATGGTTGGCTTGTCAAGCTTCCAGTAGGCCGTGGATTTGGTGGTCTGGAACGGATCGTATCCCCAGTCCGCGTTGAACATCCAGTCGTAGTAGTGGACCTGGTAGAAATCGAGAAACGCCTGCGGTTTGTTGTATGCGGCCTTGAATGCCGAATCGCTCCAGTAGTGCGCATCAGCCGGCGGCTGGCGCGACGAATGCCACTTGAGGCAGGCCGACCCGACCGTGACCATCTTGTCGCAGTTCAGGTGGATCGCCTCCGCGATCATGGCGCAGAACCTGGTCATCTCGCGCGCGCTCACGAGCTGCACCGTGTTTCCGGGCCCGCTGATGCTCCACTCCGGCTCGTTGATGATCTCCCAGGCAAAAAGATTGGAGGCATTGGCCAGGTGTTTCACCATGGGTATGAGCGCGTTGTTGATATAGGAACGGGTCTTGCTTGTGTCCTGGATCAGATCAGCGTGCATGCCGGCGTACTTTCCTGCCGTGCCGGTGAAATCCTTGGTCATGTCGAACGACCAGAGGCACGGCATGACCATGACATTGTTCCCGCACGCGATCCTGAGCAGGTCGTCGAAGTCGGACAGGAAATTGGTATCCAGGCCGGTCACGCGGCCGTTGGCATCGAACTCCGGCGAAGAGCGGCCGTCGCAATGGATCCAGAGCCGCACGCAGTTGACGCCGCTTGATTTGCACGCCTGGAAGAACGTGGTAAAGAACGAGGGGCTGTAAAGCGCGCCCCACTCATGGTGCGTTCCCACATCCGACCCGAACGAGTTCCACGGAACATTGATGCCGTTGATGTAGTAGTCTTTCCCGTTGTAGCGGATCGTTTTTGCCGGCTGGGCTGCGAAAGCGGTATACGCACAAAACATTAGAAGCGCTATGCTTGTATGGATACGTAGAGACTTTGACATATATTCTCTCCTCCTCATTTCTTATTATATTAGTGGTTTTTATCGGAATGAGGGTTGTATTCTTTATCAAACTTCAGTATCCACGCTATCAACTATAGTTTTATACGCTAGCGTAAAAGCCTGCTTCGCCATTTCCGGAACCTGAGGGGATGTTTCAATTGCGGATTGAGGATTGCGGATTTCGGATTGAAAACCTAAACATCCAGGCTAGCAACTATCTCTTCACACCTTAGTGTAAAAGTCTGAGTCGATATTCACGCATCCTGAGGGGATCGCAGGTTCTTGGTAAGCACTACTGGCCGTCCGCATGGAAGGGGTATGGCCCGATACCTTTTTGGGATCGGGCCTAGGGGAAGTCCTTCCCATTCATAATATAGGTTGGTATGTATAGATTACTAATCGAAATGTCAGATGGCCTGATTTTCGTTCCACCCGAACGCCATCACCTCATTGATCGAGCGCTTTCCCAGCGCGAGCATGATCAGGCGGTCAAGGCCGAGCGCGTTGCCTGAACAGGGCGGCAGGCTTTTTTTCAGAGCGGCGACAAACTCCTGATCAAGGACCAGTTCGCCTTTGCCCGCGCGTCTGCGTTTTTCGTTTTCCCGCACCATCCTCTGTTCGTTCTGTTTCCAGTCAGCCAGCTCCTCAAACCCGTTGGCCAGTTCCATGTGTCCGCAGTACGCTTCGAACCGCAGGCTGAACCGCGCGTCCTCGGGATCGAGTCTGGCAAACAGGGCCTGGTCAGCAGGGAAATGCGTTACCACGGTGATGGCGTGGGGGTCAAATCCCGGCTCGATGATCTGCGACATCACAAACTGCAGCCCGTCAATGACGGTCGCGAACAGGGGAGGATTGAGATCGCGCGATCGGCAGAAACGGTGAAGTTCGTCCGCGCCGGTTGCCAGTGCATTGAAACCAGTGGCGTCACTAACCAGGGTATCGTACCGGTTTTTATGCACCGGCCGGTTGCCCAGGATCGCCGTCATGAGCGCGACGGTCTCGTCGATCATATGGTCCATGCTGAAGTTGAGACGGTACCATTCGAGCATGGTGAATTCAGGGTTGTGGATTCTGCCGCATTCGCCGTTGCGGTACACTTTGCAGATCTGGAACAGGTCGCCGAACCCGGCCGCAAGCAGCCGTTTCATGGCCAGTTCCGGCGAGGTGTGCAGGTATGCGGTTTCGCTTCCAGCGCCATGTTTCCAGCCGCTCGGGTGAAATTCTGTTATAAATGGATCGAGATGGTAATCCGCCCCATTCCCCCGCACCAGCGCCGGCGTCTCCACCTCAAGCACGTCACGATCATGGAAAAATTGCCTGATCCGGCTGATAATCTCTGCCCGCTTCCTGGCACTTTCGAGAGAAAAAGGTGAACTATGTTTATTCATAGGTTTGGTTTTTGATTTCGCGCCAGGCCGGACTGGAGGTGGCGGCGGGAATGGAATGACGCCGCCAGTGTTTGCAGACCCAGGCGAATGCCGCAGGACTGCAAATACCGGCTCGCCTAAAGGCGAGAGCCGCAAGGAGGGCCGCCGCCGGAGGCGGGGCGCCCAAATCTTCTATTTATTTTACTACTGCTTATGTTGACCGCTGCAAATACTCGCCGGTCCGCGTATCGATCTTGATCCTTGTCCCCGAATCGATAAAGAGCGGGATGTTGATCTCCGCGCCGGTCTCGAGCGTGGCCTTTTTGGTCACGTTGTTGGCGGTGTCCCCGCGCACCGCGGGCTCGGTATAGGTGACGGTCAGGTCCACGAACGTGGGCGGCGTCACCGAGATCACCCGTTCTCCCCAGAACGACACTTCGCACACCGCGTTTTCAAGGATCCATTTCTCGGCGCCGTCCATGTTCTCCTTTGCGATCTCCACCTGTTCATAGTTCTGGGTGTGCATGAACGTGTAGTGGGTGCCGTCGGTAAACAGGTACTGCATCTGGGCGGTCGAGATGTCGGCCTCCTCAAAGGTCTCGCCTGACTTGAAGGTCTTGTCCAGGACCCGGCCCGTGATCAGGTTCTTTATCTTGGTGCGGTTGAACGCCTGCCCCTTGCCCGGTTTGACGAATTCATTTTCAACAATGATCCAGGGCTGGCCTTCAAACATGATTTTCAGTTTTTTGCGGAACTGGCTGGTGTCGACTGATGCCATGCGGCTGCTCCTTACTTCTGATAGGAAATGATGAAAACCGGTTAAAAATAGCACAGGGAAGGCCGTTGGCTCAACATCTATCATATAAGCGGCTGGCCGGTCCGATGCGGCCCAGGAACTATTTTTTTGGCATGTGCCTGAATCAAAACAACAGTTGCAGCGAACAGATTGAAACCAGGGACAAGGACCACCGCTTCCTGTCTTTGGACGGCCTGCTCGATTTTCTTGGCCTCACAGCCGGCAGCGCTCCGTACGATCTTCTGCTTAAACCTGCATTTCCCTTCAAGGTTTCGCTGAGCTTTGCGCAGAGAATGCGGAAAAATAACTGGCATGATCCGCTCCTGCTTCAGGTGGTGCCGCGGGCGCGGGAAAAAGAGGCTCGGCCAGGATTTGTGGGCGATCCGGTGAACGATCATGGCGCGCGCAGCGCGCCTGGTATTCTGTGCAAATATAAAGCGCGCTGTCTGCTCATGGTGTCAAATGAATGCGCCATGCACTGCAGGTTCTGCTTTCGCAGGGAGTACGCACGGTCCATGGCGCCGCACACGGCGCAGGAGTGGCGCGCCGCATGGGACTGGATTGCGGCAAGCAGCTCCATAAGCGAAGTTGTTCTGAGCGGCGGCGATCCCCTGTGCCTGGAACCGTCCGAATTCGAGCAGGTCCTGGAACGGCTCATTGCCATGCCGCGTATTACCACGGTGCGCATTCATACGCGCGTTCCGATTGCCGATCCTGAATCAATGGAGGGGGCGATGTATTCCCTGATCACCCGGCTCGCGTCGCACAAGACCTGCATTGTCGTGATCCACGCCAACCATGCATCAGAGTTTTCAGAGCAAACGTCCGTGTGCCTGACACGGTTGCGCGCCGGCGGCGCGCAGCTCCTCAACCAGTCCGTGCTGCTCAAAGGCGTCAACGATGCGGTGGAGACGCTCGCCGATCTCTCGCGCGCGCTTGTCGCGCACGGCGTCATGCCCTATTACCTGCACCAGCTCGACCGGGTGAGCGGTGCCTGGCACTTTGAAGTGGACCAGGACAAAGGAAGGGCGCTCATGCTCGGGCTTCGCGCCGCATTGCCGGGATACGCGGTGCCGCGCTATGTGAAGGAACAACCGGGAGAGCGGTCAAAACTGCCCCTGTAGCCGCTATGACAATCCCACCTGTTTATCAAGGTTCTCTTTCAGCTTGATTGCCGCTGCCAGGGTCATGCCTCTCACCCGCGCGATCTCTTCAGGCATTGCCGCGCGAATGCGCTGCAACGACCCGAATGTTTTGAGCAGCAGCGCCGCCTTGCGCGGCCCGATGCCCGGCAACTCCTCGACCGCCGAGCGCGTGAACTGTTTTCCCCGCCTGTTCCGGTGATACGCGATCGCGTACCGGTGCACCTCGTCGCGCACCCGCTCCACCAGGCGGCGGGCAGGGTGCGTCTGCGGCAGCACCAGCGGTTCATTGATAAACGGCGAATGAAGCGTCTCCTCTTTTTTCGCGAGCGCGGCAATGGCAGGCGCCTGCGCAAACCGGGCCAGCGCTTTCATGGCCGCATGGAGCTGTCCCTTGCCGCCGTCGATCAGGACCAGGTCCGGAAACGGCGTGCGCTCATGTTCAAGCCTGGTCAGGCGCCGCGACACCGCCTCCATGATCATGGCGACATCATTCTGGCCAGCCACGGTCTTTATTTTGAAGCGGCGATACCCGGACTTGTCCGGCACGCCGTCCACGAACCGCGCCATGCCCGCGACGCAGAACGATCCGCCCAGGTTCGATATGTCGAACGCTTCGATCACGCGCGGCACCGTGGGCAGCCGGAGCGCTTGCTGCAGATCGGCGCAGTCCCGGCCGGGATCTGCCGGCGTTTTCTGCACCAGGTAAAGCCGCGCGTTTTTTTCCGCCATGGCAACGAGCCGCTTCTTGGTCCCCCGCTGCGGAACGAGCACGGCGGCCGTCTGGGACCTGGCTTCGAACCACTGGCGCAGGGCCGCCGCGTCGAATCCCGCGTTGTCAGGAAGCAGGATCTCGGAGGGCACGTCATGGCCGCTTTTCAGGTACACCTGGCACACGGCAGTGTCATGGCCGGCCTGTTCCATGTCCCAGATTTTTCGCGCCACCATATACCTGCTCGTTGCCATGAGCAGGCCTTCGCGGAACCGCAGCACTGCGATGCAGACCTGGCGCGGCAGCGCGGCAATGCCGAACGCGTCGCAGTCGGCGTCCGGGATCTTGAGATCGACCTGCTGCAGGCGCGACGCGTCCCTGATCAGCGCGATCTGGTCGCGGCACAAGGCGGCCTCCTCAAACCGGAGCCGGTCGGAGGCCCGTTCCATGCGCGTTTTCAGGTCGGCAAGGAGCGTGTTGCGCCTGCCGGAAAGGAACCGCACAAGGTCCTGGATCCGCGCGTTATACTCTTCCCGCGATATATGTCCCGCGCACGGCCCGCTGCACCTGCCCATGGAATAGTTGATGCACGGCCGCACGTTTTTCTTGAGCGGCAGCCTGAGCGTGCAGTCGCACAATTTGAATATGCGCCGTGAAAACGACACCAGACGCCGCATGGCCGCGGCGTCAGTGTATGGCCCGAAATAGCGCGCCCCGTCCTTGTCAACGCGGCGCACCACGCAGAGCCGCGGAAACGGCTCCTGCAAGGTGACCTTGAGATACGGGTAGTGCTTGTCGTCGCGCAGATCGATATTGTATTTCGGATGGTGCCGCCTGATCAGGTTCGCCTCGAGGATCAGGGCCTCGGAATCCGTGTTGGTCGCGATCCAGTCCATGGACGCGAGCTGCCCGAGCATGATGGGGATCTGCGGCCGGTCATCGTGCGAATCCATAAAATACGACCGCACCCTGGTGCGCAGATTCGCCGCCTTGCCGATATACATCGGCACGCCGGCCGCGTTGCGCATGATATACACGCCGGGCGACTCGGGGAATTTCGCAGCCTGGGAAAGGAATGCGGCGTGGGAAGGATTCATGCAGGAAAAATACTATTATTATAAAGATCTGGGCGCCCCCTACTCCCGCAAATTGCCCTGTCAGTCCGGCGTTGAATGAAATTCGCCTATTTCATGGTCCAGATGGTTTTTCATATTCCATTTTTCAGGGTTTTGGCGAATGTAGTAGGGGCGGGGTCATCCCGCCCGATTGTTGTGCGGGGTCATCCCGCCCGTTAGAATCGGGGTCATCCCGCCCGGTTATGCGGGGATGTGTTGATGTGGGACGCGATGACCGCGTCCCTACAATGGCATCACGGATAACGATAATGCCATGTATATGATTCGGCATGACAATGAATTCGTCAATGCCGATATTATTAAAATGGTCCGGTAAATCATCCCACCATTTATGAATAATGGCCGCGATTTCATTTTCAACCATTTTCCCGTGCACCACATCGCCGAATAATTTTTGTGCCGGATCATCGATGCAGATGGTCACGAAATACCTGCCCGGACCGGAATAATCATATCCGCGCAGACGGATGGACCGTCTGTTATGATACCCGGTATGGTTATTGAATATGCCTTCTGACATTTTTATTCATGCTGCCGGACCGGAAATCAGTGCCGACATGTTCTTTTGGGCGTTTTCCGG
>JAFGOU010000023.1 GCA_016926315.1 Chitinispirillaceae bacterium | reverse complement strand
GCCCGGGTGGATGGCCTGCGCCATCTTGATTAACGGGATCTTTCTCAGCGAGTCGCGGTGGAGGGAGAAGTCACTCATGTCATAATCGTTGGTGCTTTCGTTGAGCGAGATCGGGTTCTCGTTAAGATCGAAATCGCAGCAGCCGATCGGGCAGCGGAGGAAGCCTATATTGCAGCCCGACGTATCGAAAAGCGCGCGGTTGACGCTGTCCTTGCCCGCGGCGCTCAGCACCGAGATGGCCTGCCAATGCTTCTCCTGGATGGTGCCGCCCCATGCGATGATCGGCTGATACCTCGTGTTGGTGTCGATGGTTATATAGTTGGCCGTGGTAGACCATGATGTCCCGGCTTTCGCCCCGCTGTCCACCCAGGGGGTGCAGTAGGGAACCGTAGTGCCCGCGCCCAGCCGGATCGTGGCGCGGTGGTACGCGGTCTGTGCAAAAAGCGGTACTGCAACAAGCAGAAGCATCACTGCTCTGCCTGCCTGATTCTTGTGTTTCATGGCATCCCCCCCGGAACATTGTTTGTTATTGATTACGTGTTTCATAAAACGCCGAGAACCGTATTAGTGTACTAGTGCATAGATTAACAATTTCACAGCAACCTTTTCCCGCGTTTTATCTGCCTCAGCCGACGATCATAACGGCTGCCATGCACCTATTAATTTTTCACCATTAAAAAAATATTCTAAAATATTTCAGAGATAATTTCCATACATGATTATTATTATAAAACAACGCCTGCATATCTATCAATTAATATACATAAAATTAATATAGCCGAACTATAGGAATTGTTATAAAATTCGTTGATAAAGTTTATGCGCTTGTTGATGGTTTTGATATATTTATAAATCAATCGGAGCTGTCGGTTATACCCCGTTTCCCCTTTCGGCAACACCCTGTTGTATGGCACACCTATTCATTATTGTGTGATCGTTTTAAAGGCGCTTGGGAATCATTGGCGATTTCATTGAGTTTCGCAAGAAGGTGCTCTATCGTCTTTGCCCGCGCCTCGTCCCCCGTGTACTTCGCCGATGCAAGCGCATTCTGAAGAACCAAAGTTCCCTCACTCCATTGCCCTTTTTGCACAAGGGTAAAAGCAAGGTTTTGAAGGGGGTCGATTGCATCTGGCCTTATTTCCAATGCCTTACGGTAATGAGCAATGGCCTCGTTCGTCCGGCCGGTTTGCGCAAGCAGAATGCCGAGGTTGTTGTTGGCTTCGGCATGATTGGGGTTACATTCCAATGCTTTCCGGCAATGAGCAATGGCCCCGTCTATCCGACCGGTTTGCGCCAGCAGAATGCCGAGGTTGTTGTGGGTTTCTGCATGATGGGGGTTAAATTCCAATGTCTTACGGTAATGAGCGACGGCCTCATCGGTTCTCCCCATCTTCGCCAGCAGAAGGCCGAGGTTGTAATGAACATCGCTATTGTTGGGGTCTATTTCCAATGCCTTCTGGAAATGAGCGACGGCCTCATCGGTTCGCCCCATCTTCGCCAGCAGAAGGCCGAGGTTGAAATGGGTTTCGGCATGATTGGGGTTAAGTTCCAAAGCCTTCAGGTAATGAGCCATAACCTCATCCATCCGTCCGGTCTGCAGCAATATCGTGCCCAGGTTGATATGGGCCGCAACATAGTTCGAGTCAAGGTGCAAGGCCTTTCCATACTGCACAATGGCCTCGTCGATTTTCCCGGTTCTTGACAATGCATTGCCGAGGTTGCAGTAAGCTTTCTCAAAGTCGGGATTGATTTCCACTGCCTTCCGGTAATGGGAGATTGCCTCATCCGTTCGTCCGGTGTTCGCCATCAGGATACCGAGGTTATTGTATGCCATCCAGCAATCGGCGTTCTTCCGGATCGTCGTCCGGTACAGGGTCTCGGCATCCACATACATGCCGCTCTGCTTCCAACTCAACATTCCTAAAGTCAACAGCAGTGCCACGCTGGCCGCCGGCCTCAGAACCCGTCGGCACCCTGTTAATCCAACCGCCTTATCCACCACGCAGGCGCACATCGCAATCGGACCCGTGGCGGCAAGATACAACAAGTGATCGGCAACAAAGGAAAAACGGAACGCATAAACATTGAAAAAACCGATGACCGGCAGAAGCATGGCAGAAAAGTAAAGGAACACCGCAAGAGGTGCACGCCATCGCTTCCGCATTGTCCACAGCACCCCCGCCGCCGCCAGCGCTCCCGCTGGAAACAGGTACTGCCACCATACCGTTGCGCTCACACTCCACCGGGGATAAATGAAAATCAGATTGATTGGAAAAAATACCTTGCCCAGGTAAAACCAGAAAGCCCGGCCTGCAATAAGACAGCGTTCAATAAAAGAGATGCTGAACTCCCGCCCCCTGGCTCCTACAAAGAAATGTTCCACGTAAAGAGTAATCAGTCCGAAAAAAACCCCGGCCGCGACAAAAGGCAGGAGCGGCATGATATCCCGCTTCAATAATATCCTGCCCCGCTTCCACCATATCACCGCAAGCATCGCCAACGGAAAGGGAACTATCGCGGTCTTCGACAGCAGGCCGAGGAGAAAGAGTCCCCATGCAAGGACATACCACCGCCGCTTTACGGCTTCGGTATAGGTCAGATAGGCCAGGGCCGCGGACATGAAAAAAAAACCGGACAGGGTGTTCTTCAGTTGCGTTATCCATGCCACGGACTCGACCATCACGGGATGAAGCGCGAATATTCCTCCTGCAAGCCAGGCGGCTTCGACGGGCATGCCGAGTCTCCGTAAGATCGTTACGAGGAGCAGTGCGGAAAAAACGTGCAGCAGGATATTGAGCAAATGGTAGCCGAGAGTCGATGCGCCCCAGAGATGATATTCCAGCCAGAAGACGGTGTGTACCAAAGGATAGTACTGCTGTGTGGCTCCAGGATGCGTCCAGATGCGCGCAAGGCCATCCGGCGAACGAAGTTCCCGCATGGTTATGTTTATGTCGTCATCCCAAAGCAGCTTGCCGTTCCACGCAGGCTGGTAGGCCGCAAGCGTAACCGCAAGCAGCAGCAGCCCAAGAACCAAATCTCGGTTCCATGAGAAAGGTAGCGCTGGCTTCACCATAGGCTCCTATTGAAAATAAAATACCGCTCTCGTCGCATTCGGGCATTAATCCGAATCAGTTTTACCGCTGAATCAAAAAGAAAAGCGACGGGTAAACGGGAAGGTCTGTAATCCCGAAAACGGGAAGGCCTGAAATCGTTATTGTTCATCGGGCAAGGGGGAGCAACCGCTCTTTCGGGGTATCTCGGCACAGCACACTTGGGCGGAAATCAAAAACGGACAAGGGGAAAAAGTTTCTCCTTTACTGCTGTTGACATTCCTGAAAACAGTTATTTACCTTCATCCCCGCTTCCGGGAAACCCTTCGGGATAGTGCTGCTTCAAGAATTTATCCAAGTCTTCATTGCCGCTTTTCAGCAGGCCGGGACAGGCGCGCAGCGCCTTGTGCGGGTTTTCAAGCAGCAGTTTTTCCGGTTCGCCGCCGAACAGCACCCGAGATCCGGTCGCCATTATTTTAGGTTTCAGGTACTCGTCGAAACCGGTCGAGATAAAAAAATGAAGCCAGAGCGAGGAGCAGAATGCAACCGCTATGATTGACAGGAGGATGCGCGAATACCGCTTCTTGAACGACGTGTAATAAACGACCAGCGCGACGGGCAGAAATCCAAGCATAAGGACCATGGCGGCACGGAGCAAGGCGGAAGAATCCATGGCGCTGAGCGGGATAAACGGCCGGACCGGCGTGGTTATCGGCGTGATGTGCGCTTTCCCGTTGAAAACGGTCCCGGCGGATTTTGAGAAACAATGGAGGTCGATTGCAAACACTGCATATGCCATGATGATAAAAACGCCGAGAAATACGGCGCATCGTCTGAAAAAGAAACGTTTGTCAAAGGTGCCCCTGCTTCGTATCGCACGAACGCCGAGAGACAGCAATACAATCCCGTACATGGCAAACACGCCGGTAAGGATGTTTTTTCTTCTGGCTATGTTCCTGAACTCCTGCAGCCGGAAACCTACCGGGGTCTCGTTTACAAGTGACGGCCGGGCGTCTGCAGCTTTCGCGTACCACGCATGCCATTTGTTCGCATAGCGCACCTGGTCCAGATCAAAGTAAACGTCGCCGATCTTTTTGCAGAGCGCCGCATTGAGGGGCGAAGCGGAATGCCGCTTTGCCGCTTTTTCGCACCGCCCGGCATACGCAAGCCGCTCCTGCACGCTCACGCCCTGATCCCCGTTTATATACGGGGCAAGCGGATCGCTTTGCGTCGCCGCCTCCTTGCCGGCGGCAGTGTCGGTTGGCCGCGCAGGACCCGCCGATTCCCATGGCATGGAGCCGGGTTCACCCGCATGCGCGAGCAGGCAAGCGATGAAAACCAGCAATAAAAGCCTCATTTACCGCTCCTCTCTTTGCGTTTGATCAGCGCGGCGCAGAGCGCGATGAGCGCAGAGAGCGCCGCGAACGCCAGCGGGAACGAGTAGAGGACCGTTCCGATGCTCGATGAGTTCGGGTTGTACCCTTTTTTGATTTTCAAAATTCCTTTCGGGAATTTAATCATACGACGTCTCATGGGGGGTTCCTTTAACGGTTTTGTCTGTCCGCCACGAACGGGCACTCAGGGTCAGGCGCGAAGAAATCTCCGGTATAATAGACTGCTGTGGCGCGGCATCCGCAGCGGCACAGCCGGAGATAATCGCAGGAGCGGCACGGCTCCTGAGCGTTCGCCACGAGATCGCGGAAGCGTTTCAGGTGTTTTGACGAATGCCACCGCTTCCTGATCTCAAAGATAGGTTCCGCGTCGAGGTTTTCCATGAACGAACAGCCGGAAAACGTTCCGTCGCTCCTCACCGACAGCAGCAGGTTGCCCCCGTCGCATCCGCACACCGCGAGCCTTTCGAGGTCGCGCTTCGGCGGTTTATGCCAGAGCATGGCAGGAATGAACGAACAGTCGATCTTAAGTTCGAGCGAAACGGGCCGAGGCGCGCGCATGAGCGCCGGGTAAAACGCTTTGATCATCTCCTGCGTGAGCGCATTTTCGCGGTAGCGGACCCTGCCCCGGCCCGAGGGTTTGAACTTCAGGAACTCGACTTCGTTCAGCCCTTCTTCAGCGGCAAAACCGATTACTTCCGCGAGCCGGAAAAAATTATGCCGCGACACCACGCAGTTGATTCCTGTCTGAACGCCCGCCTTTTTGAGCCGCCTGAGGCCGTCCACGGCCTTTTCGAATGTTCCGTTTCTTCCGTTTACCCCGTACTGCGGGCCGATGCCGTCCACCGAGACATTCACCTGCCCCATCAGCTTGCAGATTTTAATTTCCCTGTCGCCTATTTTCTGGCCGTTCGTCGTAAGATTGGGCACCAGTCCGATCTCCCGGCAATAGGAGACGATCTCGAAAAAATCATCGCGTTCGAACGCCTCGCCGCCGCCGAGCGCCGCATGAAACACGCCGAGCTCTCTCAGGAGGCGGAGCGCGGTTTTCAATTCCTCGGTCGAGAGTTCGCCCTGCACGGTGCTCTGCGAGTCCATATAGCACCCGGCGCACCCGTTGGAACAGCGGTTCGTTACGGCAAGGTGCACCTCGGTGGGGGCTGAGAGATACTTCGGAGCATTGTTACCCGTTTTCCACAGCGGCGACCCGTTGTACCCCAGCCCGCGCATGAACTCTTTGTCAACCCAGGCGAGGAACGGAGGATCGATTGACGATATGATGCCGCCGAACGATTCGTACCGCGCGCGGTGGATGGCTGGCCGGACTGTTTTCATAGTGATTAAAAGACCGACATCCTGATGCCGCCCTGAAACCGCGGAATGCCCCGTATGGTATACAGCGCGTCTTCAAAAACGTCGATCGGTTCGCCGAGCAGGTTCTCCCCCTTGACAAACAGCTCATAGCGGCCGAGGAGCTTTCCGCCGATGCCGGCTTCGAGGTCTTTGTAGTCGTTGAGGACCGTTCCTCCGGTCGATGTGCGGTTGAAGGATGCCCGGAGGCCGAGGAACCCGGTGACGGCAATCCGGTCGTTCAGCGGATAGTCGACGAGCACTTTTCCGTAGGCGTTCTGGCCCGGAAAAGCAAGGATGCTTCTGCTGTCCGGGTCGCTGCTCTGCTGCCACGACGCGCTCCCGCCCGTTTCAACGGTGAAATGCGAGATCCGGTACCTGCCGCCCATTTCGAAAGTCCCGATCGTATAGTCGTCGATGTTTTCCCTTTCATAAATCGGCACGATCATGGGAACGCCCCCAGATATATACGTGGTGTCCCTTCCGCTCGCGACCGGAGCGATCATGTCCCTGAGGCGGTAATAATACCCGTGCGCCAGTACCGCGGCGCCCTGTAACGGATTGACTTCGAGTCCGGCGTTTATCGTAGTGGAAAATTCAGGTTTAAGGTCGGAATTGCCGAGTCGCCAGGCGGCAACGGATTCGATCCGGTGCGAACGGCTTTCAAAGAGGTCCTGCACCGTGGGCGCGCGGAACCCGAGGCCCCATCCTGCCCGGATGCCGACCCTGGCCAGCGGCCGGTAAAGGAGAGAGAGCTTGGGCGTTATGACCGGCCCGGTATTTACCGCTCCGGCGGATCTGTTGAAGACATAATCCGACCTGACCGCGCCGAGCAGGCGCAGAGCCGGGAAAGGGGTGAACTCGTCCTGGATAAACGCCGCAATGTATGTCTGCGCCTTCTCGGCGACGCCGGTCCTGCTGAAGTTGCGCCATGCCTGATCGCCGCCGAACGTGATCACGTTGTTTTTCAGTCCGGTATGGGAAAGCCAGAACTGCGACGAGGCGATCTCGTTTTTCTCGGCGCTCAGGTCGAAATGCCATTGGGAATAATAGGCGAGACAGGAGAGAGAAAGAGAGCGGGTCAACCGGGCATTGAGATCGAGGCCGGGGGTAAAAAGCCACGCGTCATATCCGGCCGAGTCGCCCTGTCTTCCCTGCAAATCGTTCTGGGTGACATAGTGGGTGCTTGCCCCAATGGCGACCCGGTCGGTCGCGTGAATATCAAAGCGGTCCATGAGGGAAAACTGCCGGTAATTCAACCGGTCCGCGCGGGCGCTCGTTGTTTCCAGGGGGAGGCCGTCGGACTGGTCCCATCCGGCAAAGGCGCTGAACCGCACGCTGTCGCCGACCGACCCGGCAATCGAGAGGTTGCTCCGCAGGGTGCTCTCTGTTCCGAATGAGCTGTTGAAGTTGAGACGCGTCGCCGCGCTTCCGGACCTGGTGATGATATTGATCACGCCGCCTATGGCGTCGCTGCCGTACAGCGCGCACGAGGCGTCCTTGACGACCTCGATCCTTTCAATGTTGTCCGTGGGCACCAGATTGATGTCGGTCCCGGTATGGAAATGGGACGAGAGCAGCCGTTTGCCGTCGACAAGAACGATGTTGTGAAAACTCGGGGTGCCGTTGATCGAGACCGTTTTTTTTGCGGGCGAACCGACGCCGGTGCCGGCTTCGACATCCAGTCCGAGCACGTAATCCATGACGTCGCTTGCGCTCGAAGGGCGGACCGCCTCGATCTCCTTTCTTTCCACGACATAGTTGACGCCCGGCGTGTTATGCGGCAGCGTGGCGCGTTTGGTCGCCGACACCACGATTTCATAGGACGAGTCGAGGATATCCGTATCGCAGAAGGCTGTATCGTTCGTTTGCGCAGATGCTGTTGACAATAAAAAAAAAGGCTGTGGCCAGCAGATACTTTATGCGCATGGTCGCCTTTTCTACCACGTCACGATTTTTTGTACCTTTATTTGACCGGAAGCGGTAATTTTGGCTATATAGAGGCCCTGTTTCATGGAGGAAAGGTCAATCCGTTCTCCTGCGGCAGAGGTTTTTTTAAGCATAACAACTTTGCCGGAAATATCATGGAGCGCACAGGAGGCACCGGCAGGCGCGTTAACGGTGAAAATGTTTTTTCCAAGGCGGCTGATACCGGGAACATTTTTTTCCGTACGGTCTGACGCATGCGGCTTTACGGCCGTGGCGTTCCGGCGGATGACGAACCGGTCGAGGACCGCGCCGGTGGTGTCTTTCGCGGTGCAGACGAGGGAGTCGGGGTTCGACTGAAGCAGGCAGTAGTGGTAGCGCGTTATCGCGTAGCTCCGCCAGCTCCTCGGCGAGCGGGCGTTGTAAAGAGGCGCGCCGCCGCCGCCGGACACGACATAGACCGTTCCCTGCGCGGACGCCGGGATGTCGTTCGAGGTGTTGGTGACGGTATTGTTGAACATCAGGTACGACCGCTCGTAGATGTGAGAGTGTCCGGAAAAATCCACCGTTACCCTGGTGGTATCGCATATCTGCCTGAAATTTGATATGTTGTTGTAGACGTAGCCGGGGTAGGCGGTGTCGGAGCGGATCCCGTCCGCCGGATGTTCTGCACAGCTGCAGTAGATAGGAACGTGGTGAAAGACGATCCTCCAGTGCGCGGCCCTGGCCTCGGCCGACGAGAGCAGCGATGCCATCCGTGAAAAGCTGTTGGCGGTAAAAGGGGCCATTCCCATGGAGAGGCAGAAACAGTTATCCATAGTAAATGAAAATATGCTGTCGTTGTTGCGGACCATGGTTGGGGATATGCTGCGCAGCGCTGTCCAGGATTCATGGTTGCCGCGCGCCACGAGGAAAAGATTGTTCTGCCACAGCGCGTTGGTGACGGCATTATTGCCGACAACGGCAGTGTAGTTCGGGATATAGGTATCGTTGTCGGCAATATCGCCGCTGTGCAGGATGACCGCGGGGTTTTCCCGTGCCAGCCGGTTCAGCACCCGGGTAAAGGGCGTTGTGTTGGTCCGCGTATCGCCGTACACCACGAAATTAAGCGCGTATACGGGAAAAAATACGGCCAAAACGGCCAGCGTGCCTATGGTTCTGGTAAGCATACATGTACCTCTTGGCAGCGATGGAGAAAAGATTTTTCTTTGACCAACACCTTTCCTCTAATAGCAAATATAAGCGTTTTTTAATCAAGATGCTCTCTTTTTTTTGGAAAATGGCGTAGTGGAGAGCCTGCGCCCCGCTTAAGTAAAGTCGAATTTTTCCCCTGCGGCCCCGCCGGCTGCAATATCTTTCAACGACGATTTTAACGTTTGCGTTGCACTTTCTCCGGTGCAGTGGCACGCAACGATCCGTTCGAGCGGAAGTCCCTTGAATTCGGCGATGGTCTGATCCAGCCGTTCCGCGGAGGCGTTGAGCAGGTGAAGGCCGCCCATGATCGCGCATATTTTTTCACCGGGACGCAGCTGCCGTATATGGCGCACCGTATTGACAATGCCGGAATGGCAGCAGCCGGTCACGATGACCAGCCCCTGGTTCGTGGAAACCATCATTGAAAGATCGTCTTCGACAGGATCGGCGTATTTCCCTGCCGGATCAAGGAAGAAATTCCCGCCCGTATCCTCGAACCGTGTCAGGCGGGGAACCGGTCCGGTAAGGCCTATCGAATCGCCAAGATCGTGCGGCCGCGATATCCATTGAACCCTGCCGCAGTTGAACAGCGCGGTCAGTGAGGCCGAAGGGATGCCTATCGAGTGGTATGTTCCGTCAGGGCGGAGGCTGTATCGGGGAACGACAGCGCCCGGATGACAATAGACGGGGGCCTTTGTGTTTTTGTCCAGCACGGCGGCCAGGCCGCCCGTGTGGTCGTAGTGGCCGTGCGACAGCACGACGGCGTCCGCTGCCGACAGGTCGATGCCGAGCGCCCGGGCATTGCGCATCAACGCGTCGGACTGGCCGGTGTCGAAAAGAATACGCATGCCGTCCGCTTCCACCCAGAGCGAAAGTCCGTGCTCGGCGACGAGCGCATCTGTCCCTGCCGTATCATCGACGACGATGGTGATTGATAATTTTGAAATCATGGTCAGTTTTTACCCGTTATAAAAGTTTTTCTTTGCCCTTGAATACGGTGTCGGCATTCAGAATCGCCACACCTTTTCGCGGGTGTTTGGGATCGGCCCATGCAAGCATCTCCTCATGGAGCGGCCCGGAAGTACGATAGTCGACGGTTCCTTTTACCTGATACGCTTTCCTGTTCTTGGTGATGAACAGCAGGCTTGCCTTTGACCCGATGTCAATGTTGGCCTTTGTCTTGTCGAAATAGTTGTCGGCAACGGCCAGCCTCCCGTCCGACATCAGATGCGCGATGGAGGCATAAATCGCATTGGGCGATTGTTCCCTGTCAACGGTGACCAGTACGACCGGCCCTTCACGTTCTTTCCACGCCGCCAGCACTTCTTCGGGAAGCTGTTTGAACATGGTTTTCTTTCCTTTGTTCAAGTCCACAATTTCATCGCATTAACCGGGTATCGTTCCTTTGAAGTATGTTTTTCCGTTTCTATGATATGTTTTTGCCTGACCGCGGCTGACGAGATGAGCCAGTATTTTGGATGCTTCCGCCGCGTGGACCGACAGGCCGTGCGACACGTCTTCCACCGTGCATGGCCTGCGCAGAATGAGTTCGGCAATTTCCCTGTCGGTGGCTGCGCGGCCTCCGGTGCGGACCTGTTTTTCATTTTCCGCAACGATCTCCACGTTGCCCGTGATAAGTTTTGACAGCAGCCGGAGCCGTTTTTCCGGCACCGGATACGCGAAATCTTCGCACGGCGGCCGGGTGGCGGTATTGATCTGGATTTTCTCAGGTCTGATTTTTTTGATTATCCGGTTCATTGCCGATACGTTTTTCTCCATTGCCGTGATCCCCTGGAGGAGAAAAAGCTCAAGCCACAGATGGTTGCGGAACTCCCCGGAAAACCGGACAAGGCCGTCGAGGTGCCGTGCGAAGGTGATCGAAGGTTCCGGGCGATGGACGCACTGGAAAACGGTTTCCGAGTCGGCGGCCAGCGTGGGCAGGACCACGTCGGCTTCTGCAAGTTCCCGCCGGACTTCGCGGTCATGGAGCAGGGAGCCGTTGGTCAGCACCGCGACCGGAATAACGGTCATCCGTTTTATGGATGCGATTATGTTCCCCAGGCCCGAATGCAGCGTCGGCTCTCCGGAACCGGAAAGCGTGCAATAGTCGATATCGCCGTGGGGTGCCTGAAGGTACGCGGCCAGTTCATCCAGGATTTCCCGGACCGGGACATACTCGCGCCGCGCCGTTGTTTTTTTTGTCGTCCTGCCGAGCTGGCAGTAGATGCAGTCGAAGGTGCAGGTCTTGAAAGGGACGAGGTCGATGCCGAGCGATTTTCCGAGCCTGCGCGAGGGCACCGGGCCGAAAAGATGTTTGAAATTCTTGTCCGAAATCATATTTCAAATCCTCCTGTTTGCCTTTAATGTGTTCGTCGAAAGGGGCCGTTCACGGTTCGACAGGTTCACAACGAACGGCGGAATATATTCAACTTGAACGCACATCAGTTTTATCGTACAAAAGAACTTTTTTAACGCATTCACAGGTTCGAGGGGATCAGAAAATTCAGCGCCGTTCCGACGACGATGCTGGTAACCAGCATTATTCCAATGGCTTTTGCCGTATCTTTTACCCCGAGTTCGCGCACCATGACCGCAAAGGTCGCGATGCACGGGAAAAACATGGCAAGAACGACCGAAGCGATTACGAGCTGTTTAAGGGTCAGGCCGAGCGGGACCAGCATGCCGACCGCGATGTCCTTGCGCAGAAACCCGATTATGATCGCGCCTGCGGCCTCCTGCGGCAGCCCCATAAGTCCGGAGATTACGGGAGACAGAAAGCGGCCGGTGAAGTCCACGACGCCGAGAGTGTACAGCAGGTTTGCGATAAGGACCCCGAGCAGGACAAACGGCACCGCTTCCCTGAGAAACCATTTTGTCCGGAGCCATATTTTTTTGACCAGTCCGCCTAAATAGGGGATCCGGTAAGGAGGAATTTCAACGAATATTTCGGGAGAATCCCCTTTTATGAACCGTTTAAGGATAACGCCGAGCACGACCCACACGATGAACAATGCGCCGAAAACCATGCCCAGTCCCGCGGCGCCGTGTTTTCCCAGAAGTCCTATGACCATGGCCTGCAGCGCCATGCAGGGCACCGCGATTGAGGTCAATGTCACCGCGATGAATTT
>JAFGOU010000240.1 GCA_016926315.1 Chitinispirillaceae bacterium | reverse complement strand
TGTCACGCAGACCGCGCTTCTTGCCGCTGAGACCGGGCAGGTGGTCGCCGCTCTCCGGATTCGTGCCGCGTCAGGGTACCGCGTGCTCTATTCGTTTCCCATCGTATGGATGACGCGGATCCTGTTCAGAGCCGACCGGACCGCGACCGCCATGACGGTGCGGGGATATGGTGATGGGGTCCCGTTGATACGAACGCGTCCGGTAATGACACTGCGCGATACGCTGGCCATGGCCGGTTCGGTGGCGGTCTGTTCTGCCGCGCTCCTTATGAGAACGGGGGTGATCGCATGAATCCTGTCCTTGCATTTTCTTCGGTAACGGTCCGCTATCCCGGCAACGAAGGAACCATCATCGACTCCGCGACCTTTCATGTCCATCCGGACGAACGGGTGGCGCTGTTCGGCCTGAACGGATCGGGTAAAACCACGCTCCTGCTCGCGGCGGCAGGAATCGTACCGTTTACCGGGACCATTTGCATCGATGGAATAATCATTGAAAAAAAAAGCATCCGCAAAGCACGGGAGCGGATGGGGTTTCTGTTCAACGTACCCGAAGACCAGATCCTTTTCCCGAACGTTATCGATGACGTCGCATACGGTCTTGCGCGGAAAGGGATGATGCAGAAAGAAGCGCATGAAAAGGCGCGGTCCGTGCTCGCCATGCTCGGCGCCGCAGGATACGCGGAACGTTCGCCGTTCCAACTTTCGCACGGACAGCGCCAGCGGGTCGCCCTTGCCGGCGCGCTGGTCACCGACCCCGCGGTCCTTCTGCTTGACGAACCGACGTCGGGTCTCGATCCGCTGGGTAAGCGGTCGCTCAGCGATGTGCTGCGCTCGATCAAGTCGTCGATCCTCATCGCCACTCACGATGTTGCATTCGCGGAACAAACCTGCGGCAGGTTTCTGGTATTGAGCAACGGTACCCTTCGGGAATATCCCGACAGCGTTACTGCGGAGCAGTATCTTCTTGGAATGCCGGTCGCGGCATCGGCAAGCGCACCTCCGCATTGATATGCCGCAGCGTTGATCCAGACCCGCGACAGCGTAAAACGTCACGTTGTCAGCGGACATGGGCATCTACCGAAACACGTTTGATCTTCTTGCCAGCATGACTTATTTTAACCGGTGTCAGCTTTCTTCAATCATCCGTTCAAAGGACGCTTCTGAAACAATCGCCTACACGATAAGACCGGTCTGGTAGTATCCGATGTATGCAGGACATTTTGCCCATGAAAAACCAACCACTCTCCCCCGGATTACCCGTCATTTTTTCCCCTCCTGCTGCGTCCTCTCAGTTCCCGTTACAAACTACTGACCGTTTCCTGACGACTTCGCGTTCTTCGACCATTTCCGTTCTCCACCGTACGACCGATCCCCAAAGGAGTCCGATGCCATGAAAACCGTTGACGCCCGCGGGCAGGCATGCCCGAAACCGCTGATTTTGACAAAGCAGGCATTAAAGGAGATGTCACCCGGCGATTCGGTCAGCGTCCTGATCGACAATCCGGTCTCCTTCCAAAACGTTGAACGGTTTCTCACCGATAACGGTATGAGCCCGCAGACTACGGAACAAAAGGGCGTTTTCACGGTGATTGTGCGAAAACAGGCGGAACCGCTCGCGCACCCGGATGCGGCGTCGTATTGCTCGACTTGCTCGACAGCGCAAAAGCCGCCTATTGTCGTTTTTGCCCAGGATAAAATGGGCAGAGGGTCCGACGAACTCGGCAAAATCCTCATGAAAGCGTTTGTCAATACCATCAGGGAAACGAGCCCGCTGCCTTCGCACCTCGTTTTCTACAACAGCGGCATACTTCTGACCGTTGAAGGTTCGCCCCTGATCGATTCGTTTAACGAGCTTGAGCGCAAGGGAATATCGCTGCTCGTCTGCGGCACCTGCGCCGAGTATTTCAAAAAAAAGGAAGCGGTACGGGTGGGAACGCTTTCGAACATGTACTCAATCCTCGAAACAATGACCGCTGCCGGTCACATCATTCAGCCGTAAGGAAGGAGAAGAACGACCGTGCCCTTCGATCTTCTTACCACCGTTGAGTACGGCGGTTGCTCCGCCAAACTCTCCCCGGCCCAACTGGCCGAGGTCCTCAAAGATCTTCCCGAAATCAGACACGAGCGCCTCCTGGTTGATATCAGCACCCACGACGACGCCGGAGTGTGGAAGCTGACCGACGATATAGCGCTGATCCAGACGACCGATTTTTTCCCGCCCGTCTGTTCCGATCCGTACGAATTCGGGCAGATCGCGGCGGCCAACGCGCTCTCCGATGTTTATGCCATGGGCGGAACGCCGATCAACGCGCTGAATATCGTGATGTTTCCCCAGTCGCGCATACCGCTTGAGGTGCTTCGTGAAATCCTGCGCGGCGGAATGGACAAGGTTGCCGAATCCGGCGCGGTCATCGTTGGTGGCCATACGATAGACGATTTTCCGCCCAAATACGGGCTTGCGGTCACCGGCACGGCGCACCCGTCGCACATTACCACGAATGCCGCCGCCCGGCCCGGCGAAGATCTCATCCTGACCAAAGCCATCGGCACCGGCGCCATCGTGGCAGGGCACCGCATCGGCGAGACAAAACCCGCGGCATACCGCGCAGCCATTGAATCGATGAAACAACTTAACAAAAGCGGCGCTACGGTCATGAACCACTACAACGTTTGCAGCGCCACCGACATTACCGGGTTCAGCCTGCTGGGACATGCGATGAAAATGGCTGACGCGAGCAACGTGACCATTGAAATAGACGCAGCCGCGGTGCCGCTGCTCGACGATGCATACCGGCTGGTTGAACTGGGCTGCATCCCCGGGGCCTCGTTTCGGAACCAGGCCTTTGTTGGGGACCAATGTACATTTTCAGACAGCGTCGACTATAACCTGAAGATGCTGCTGTTCGATCCGCAGACTTCAGGCGGTCTGTTATTTTCGGTTGCCCATGAAAAAGCGCGGGACGCGCTGGCGGAGCTTCGGGATAGCGGCCATTCATGCGCATCGATCATAGGGCGTGTGGTATCACGGGCGGACAAGGCGTTGATCGTCAACCAAGCCTGAATGGCCGGAGGAGGAACCCTGAATCCTGCCATTACTCAACTGCTCCGCAGCGAATTGCGGCTGGAGATCGTTCCCCTTAAAAATCCTCAGGTTTGCGCTGCCTGGGTGCGGCGTTGCCTAGTCGAAAAAGCCAAAGTGTTGATGAATAATCGTTAATTTAATGCGTAAAATAACAATATTAACGGTGTATTGACAAAATATCGTTAATATTATATTTTCTATTTATGGCTACAACAAACCCTGAAAAAAATAAAATCAAGCTTTTAAAAACCGAATATGACCGGCTATCTCCGGGAAAAGAGTCTTTATTGAGAATTGTTGATGAGGTTGAGGTTTCAGAAAGTGTTTTCAACTCCAATGCGATTGAGAATTCAACACTTACCTTAAAAGAGACGGAAAGAATTCTACTTGAGCTGGAAATATCACGCAACGTATCGGTCAGAGAAGTTTTCGAGGCAAAAAACCTGGCTCGGGTCATGGAATACATAAAAAGCAAAACGCAACAAGAGGAACTTTCCAGCGAACTCATTCAACTTTTACATAAAATGCTACTCGGCAATATCAATGATACCATTGCCGGCCGGTTCAGAGTTCCGGGAGAATATGTCCGGGTGGGAACCCATATCGCTCCAGCCCCGGAACAGGTCAAAGGTATGATTGCAGCCATTCTGCTCGATTATTCCAGTGATCTGGAACACTATTTTATCGACAAGATCGCAGAATTCCATTGTGCATTCGAGACCATCCATCCGTTTTGCGATGGAAACGGCCGAATGGGACGTGTCATCATCAATTATCAGCTCATGCGATCGGGATTCCCCGGCATCATTATCCGGGACAAGGAAAAACGAGTGTACTATAAGGCTTTTATTGAGTACCACGATTTAAAGAAAGCCCGAACCATGGAAAAAATTATTACACTGGCCCTTTTGGAATCGCTTCATAAAAGAATCGCGTATCTGCGCGGCGAAACGATCATTACTCTGGCGGCTTTCGCTAAAAACAAAAGCCGGTCAATTAATACGCTGTTGAATGGGGCCCGCAGACAGACCATACCGGCTTTCCGTGAAAAGGGTGTCTGGAAAATAGGCACCGATGTGTCCGGAAAGATCTTCACACCGGATACAAGCCGCCGTTTCACGAAACAAAATATACCCCCCAAAAAACCATGACCATTTCCGCAATACTCCTGACCGTTCTTGCAATGACGCTGATCGCCGTCGTATGGGTCGCCGCGCACTGTTTTCTGAATCCGCGAATAAAAAACCCCGACGGCTATGCAAAATTCACCGGTTCATGCGGTGATACCATGGAGATCGCCTTGAAATTCAACAATTCAAGAGTTGCGGACGCCTTCTACTGGACAGACGGCTGCTCCATCAGCAAGATGTGCATTGCAACCGCTGCCGTTCTTGCCCGCGAAAAGAGCGTGCCGGAGCTTCAAGCCATCAACCGGTCGACAATACAGGAAAAGGTCGGTTCCCTTCCGGACACGCATGTCCATTGCGCAATCCTTGCGGAAACCGTACTGCTGATGGCGGTGGAAAATTACATCCGTAAAAGTCAGATGAGCGCGAGTGACGACACGCCGCTATTGCCAGACACCACCGGCAAAGGTGACCCGGTGTAACCACGGGCGGCGATTGGTCGCTCCAGCTATTTCCCTACCCCAAGCTCCAGTCCCCAGGAAAAACCGACGCTTACCGTGAGGAAATGGAGCCAGTTGTTCACATAGCCGTCGCCGGGCGGCGGGCTGTTGTCGGACTGCCCTTCGGCCCCGCCGCCAAGGTAGCGGACATTCAGGAACGCGTCCCGTTTTTTGCCGAGGTGCAGGCCTGCGCGGACACTCGCGTCGAGTATCGCGCCGGTCACGTCGTTATTGTCGCCGTTGAGGTAGCTTACCGGCGCATAGATCCCGTCGGCTTCGACCGCCAGCCAGAGCCAGGGGGCGACGCGAACAGCGCCGAAATATTTGAGCGCAGGGACGATCCCGATATTACGGTTGGCGCGGTAGTCGGATCCGTCGAACGTGGCAAAGGTAATCGTTGCGTTGCGGATCTGCATTGTAACACCGACACCCGCATCAAACCGACCTCCGGGAGGCGTCAGCTCATACAGGTAGCTGAACCGGTAAAAGGGAAAATCGTAGAGAAAGGCGACCGGCGTTCCTGCCCTGAACCGCTCGTCGTCGATGATAAGGTCCTGCGATGGAAGTGCGGTGGTTTCAAGCCGCAGCGGCTGGTAGAGCAGAACAAACGTATGACGCAACCGGGTAAGATTGAGTGAGAACCGGGTCACGGGAAAGAGTACATCCTGGCCGCCCTCGTCGACGTAGCTGAAACTGGTCCCGCTGCGGCTGAACTGGATGTCGTGCGCAAGGACCGCCAGAAATCCGGTTTCCATGGCCGCGGACAGGGTGATACCCGAGGAGAGGGTGTCGTGGACATTACCTGAGAACTGGGCCTGCGAAGGGGTGGAAAGAGAGAAGAGAAGCGCGGCACATCCGGCGATTCTTTTAAATCCGCGCATTGGTAACCTCATAATTGAATCTCCTTTTCGACTATTGGCTGATAACGACGGTACGTACAGTGTCATTTGCACCGATAATCTACATTATCCGCACGAACGGCGGTTAATCCGCACAGGAGATGATGGCTGGAAAAAACAGTAGCAGACAGACTACAGGTGCCCCCGAAGATGAAAAAGGCCGCGATACCTGGTATCGCGGCCTTGGTAACAATGAGGGCCTGGAAGTCGGCTATTTTATTACCGCAACTTTACGACACCGAACTCCTGAAGAAGTTTTAACCATCTCCACATACGCCCCTCTCGACAGGTCCGTGGAATAGGATGCGCCAACGACCCTTCCTTTAATATCGACGATCATCCGGCTGGCAACGGTTGAAGACCAAAGGGACGCCGGCTTGCCAACGACTCCGGTATTTCCGCCGATAGTGAGCCCGGAGCTGACCACCGGCGCTCCGGTTTTCGGCAGTCCGGTAAGCGCAACGGGCGTCACTTCAAAGGTGATGGTTTTTCCCGCGTCGTTCCCGGTGGTTTTATACGTCGTATCGTTGGCGCCGTTTATCGGCAAACCGTCACGCAGCCATCGAAACGTTGTTGCGCCCTCCCTGTCTCCATCATCGTCTGAATAGGTATACGTGCCGACCAGCGTCTCCCCTGTCAACGCGGTTCCGATGATCCTTACCCCGGTGGCCGTTGGCGCACTCCCCTCTTTTGCCAGAACCGGTCCGAGCATGTCGCTTTCCACCGGAATTCCCATGAGTACGCCCTGAGAGGCCATCGGGGTCACCTCAAAGGAGACATACTTCCCCTCTTCAAGCATTCTCAGAAGGTAATTTTTCTCTACGCCGCTGGAGATGGCTGCCTTGAGCGTGTCATTTGGATTTTGACTCTCCGCGCGATACCACTGAAAAAGCGAACCGCCTTCCGGATCACCGTCATCATCACTATAAGAATAGGAACCTTTCAATGTATCACCGACCCTGAGCGTTCCGCTGATTGAAACTGACGACGCTACCGGCGGCTTGTTACCATTTCCATACGTGACGACCGCCTGAATATGATCGACGGAATAGGTTGCATAAGTCAATTGGCGTGTCTTTGCCGTTAAAACCCCGGCCTGAAGAGCGTTGATGTCCGACCAGGTCCAGGAAAGACCGTTTGCGGGATTCTTGGCGAAAATGGCCGAATAATAGCTATACACGGTATCCAGTTCATAAATCGGCCGCGTCCTCACCTCAGTGGTCCCGGAATAAATGGCGATTCTGATTCCGTCGTAGGTACCCTCCATGGGGATATCCGCCTTGGCACGCACACGGACCTGAACGGAATAAATAATATCGGATTCGCTCATGGCGGTATCTGCCATCGGCACGTAAAACCGCCGGTTCGGTACCTTGCCGGTATAGGTTGTAGCGGTTCCGCCCGGCGCCGAAGCGTCGTCACCAACGGTTGCTCCTCCGGCAACCCATCCAAGCAAGGATGAACCGCTCCCCGCAACGGCGTCGAGCACCACGGTTTCAGCGGAAGCAGGAAAAACAACAAAAACGCATACGAGTGCAGAGGCAATCAAGGTCTTACGCTTCATCAAATCTCCTTTTGTGGCAATGTATTTTCCCGGTAAAAACGATGCATATAATATAGGGGGGCAGGTCAAAATTGTCAATAGGCAATATCTACCGGGGTGGCGTAAACAAACGCTATTCTTCGCAGCAATAACGGGTTGGGAGCGGTAATTCGCGAGAAATATCAAGCTTATCCAGAGGTTCCCGATAGCCGCCGTGGTTACTTTTCCCCGCCGGAAGCAGCATTTCGTCGGCTCGCCTGTTCGATGATTTCGAGAAGCGAAAGCATTTTCGGCTTTGGCGGCTGCATAATGGCATTGCGGACCTCTTCACTGTAGTTATCCGAAACAAACCCCTGGATGTCGAAGGTCTCCCACCAGCAGTCAAAAATCTTACGGCAGGGAACGTCCTGTCCCGGTTGCCGGCAGTAGGAAAACGGCACCTCGTTGCCGAGCATGGGGCAGTGGCGGGAGAGCTTGTCGTGTTCGGTCAGCATAGGTTGTCCTGCATGGTGATAAACATAGCTTCCGGCAGCAGTGCAAGCAAGAAGAGCGGCATCAGGAGGCCTTTTGGAACACGACCGCCCGGCTGTTCCAGATTGCGGGTTCATTGGTTTTGCTCAATCCTGCCTGGGCGGCAAGTCCAAGGACACGATCAAATTCTTCCCGGGGAAAATGGGAACGCGGGTCGGCCATGAGCAACTTACCTCCAGGTTTAAGCGCTGCGTGGAGCTCGCAAAGGAGCACTGCCTGATCCGGCACCTCGTGCACAACCGCAAACGCGAACGCGAAATCGAACCGGCCGTTCAGTTCATTGACGCCGAGGGTATCGGCGCGGACCAGACGGGTTTCGATCCTGTCTGAGAGTCCGGCTCCGGCGGCCCGTTTTTGAAGCGCGGCAAGCATTTTTTCCTGGATATCAACAGTCACGACACGACCCTCGCGCCCCGCCATTCGGGCAAGCGGGATGGTGAAATAGCCCATACCGGGTCCGATTTCGAGAACGGTCATGCCTTCACGAACATAGGGAGAGAGTATCCTGACCGGGTCGTGCAAAAACCGCCTGAGCGGGTGGATCAGAAAGTACCCCATCCACCAGGGGCAAACGTGATGTTGGTTCGACATATCTATTCCCCTTTACGATTACTGTTTTTAATCGCCAACCGCGGCGGCAGAATCCTTTTTCATCCGTTCCAGATACCGCTCGAATGCAGCCTTGCCCTCCGTACGCCAATAGTCAGCATAATAGCGCCAGTTCTCAGGCTCGCCGCCCGGCGTGCATGCCTCCAAGCCGCCGCATGCCTCTATCCATTTTTTCATGGTACCATACCCTTTTGCGTATTTGTGGGCATGGTCATACGTATGCTTATGGGAACCGATGGCGCCGAAGAGTAGTTTGGCCAGCACGAGCATGCCGAATCCCTGCCAGTAGGTGATCGTTTTCAAACCGAACAGCGCCGGCATGAGCCAATTCCAGAGGAGCATGACGAGCCAGCCGAAAGCAAGGGCGAACAGGACCGCGAGCGCCACCCCGCCGACGACCAGCCCGAAAATTTTCGTAACCTTCGCGCCTCTGCCGGCTGCACCCGGGACATGATTGAAAGATGAGTGTTCATGCATAGTGGGTTCTCCTTTAATAATGTTGGTTTTTAATTTTCCGCCTGAGCCTTGCTATTGCGCGGGACTTTCGCGCCAGCAGCGTACCGATCGGGATGCGCCACTGGTCCGAGAGCTCGGAAAAGGTTTTTTCATGAAATTCCGTAGCGATCAAAACCGTTTTCTGATCGTCAGGAAGCGTGTCGATTTCCTTCCACAACCTCTTTTGGGCCTCTTTGTCCTCAAGCAAACGCAGGATATCCTGACGTTCGTCCGGAAATATGTCCTTAAACGTTTCGGCTCCATACTCCTTCCCGACCGGATTGTCCAGTGAAACCAGAGGGTGCCGACGCCTGAAAAGGTCGATAACGCGATTCCGCAGCGCCTGGTAGACGTAGGAGGCGACGTCCTCAATTGGCGCGGTAATGTCCGCGCGGGAAAAAATGCTGAGTGCCACCTCCTGCACGATGTCCTCGCTTTCACCATCTGCCGCATCATCAATCAGCGTGCGCACAAATCCTGCAAGTCTGCCGTATTCACGGCTGAAAAATGCGGCGATGGCTCTGCGGTTGTGTATGGTCATTTCTGGTATTAAAGACGCGGTTTAATGAAATTTATTGCATCGAAATGGCATCCGCATGCATCGGCAATTCGTAATGCTACAAGAATAAAAAGTATCGCGGCGTTTTTTTCATATAATCACGGTAGGAATCACCGTAGGTCGTGAGACAATAGCGTTCTTCACCGATGATCAACCAGTGCGTGCAGGCGGCCACAATGATCCAGACGGCGAGCAGGAGCAGTGACCGTGACGCGATCGCCGTACCGGCCATCACCAGTGAGAAGGATGCGTACATCGGGTTACGGGAATAATGATAGATGCCTTTGGTGATGGCGGCGCCCTGACCGGCATTCGCGTAGGTGATTTTTGACGCGATATTCGTTATGAATCCGGCCGATACCAGTACCAGCCCCGCCCAAAAGAGCGGTGAAAAGCGGTCCAGCCGGATAAATAAAGAAATAGCCATAAAGGCGAACATGAGCAGCATGGCGGCATAGGCGGCAATGGTATCGATTCGCGTATACCACGACATGTCGGCCGCCCGTTTCATTCCCTGCCGGTTGGTACTCGCGATCAGCAGGCCCGCCAACCACACGGGAACGACAAGGAGCCAGGCGTTGGTAAGATGTACCGTGGAAAGCAGACCCATGCGAATGAACCCTTTAGGTGCTTAGGGCGTTTTGAACGACAAAATATTGTCGTTCGTAATAAAACGCCCGGTGTGCTATCAATATCGTTCCATAGTGCCG
>JAFGOU010000239.1 GCA_016926315.1 Chitinispirillaceae bacterium | reverse complement strand
GGGGCGGCGTCACCTGGGGAGCGTTTACTACGTGGACGACGTCTGAAGAGACAACCCTTCCCGCCACGAAGAGCACTTCGAAACCGGTGACCATGCTCGGCCCGATGTATCCCTATCTTGGATTCGGGATCTCCAAAACCTTTTTCCGCATGGATCTGCTCCTGAATCCCGCCTCGTGGAGCGGCGCTTTCATGGGGCCCGCCGTGAGCAGGGTAACGGTGTCGCTTAACTATTGATACTCCTGAACGGGTGCGTCCTTTCTGCGCGCCCGATCGCCTCATGCCAACAGCGCGGCCGCGCGAGGGGTCAACAAAAAGGGAAGCATCGCAACAGAGGGTACGATGCTTCCCGGATAACGATAGAGCCGGTATGCTTACTTCTTTTTTCCGGCAGCCTTCCTGGCTGGTTTTTTCTTTCCGGTCGCGTTGGTAATGACCCGGTACGTCTGGGAGATGGAAAGGTCCATCTTTTTCGCGATTGCGGTACCGGACATGCCTTTTTTATACAGAGCGACTATTTTGGCATTCCTCTCCGGGTTGTCGGCAATCGATGACTCGATGCCGAATTTCTTCCTCAACTGGTGAATTGCCTGCCTGGTGATGCCGAATTTATCGCCGATGGCGGCATCCGTTACCAGCTTCTTCTGAAGCTTGATAAGCTCTGTTTTCGTGATCCGTGCCATGGTACATCCTTTCATTGAGGTGTAGGAATCTTTTACATAAAATACATTCGGTAAAAATCGTATGACAACTTAATCGCGATTGCTCATTATTGCGCCGAGTAACCCCAACGTCGAACGGTGGCAACGTAGCGGTGACGAAACGTATTTTGTCCACACCGGTAGCGGATGGTTGTCGGGTTTTTATCCGGCCACGGTTCGGATGCGCCCACCGCGGTTTTGAACCGTATCGGGACGCGGTGCAGGCGATGCCGGTCTGTGGTTACGAAAAAGCGCCCTTAGCTCAACTGGATAGAGCATCTGCCTTCGGAGCAGAGGGTTGGGGGTTCGATTCCCTCAGGGCGTACTTCTTTTCCCGCTTCGTTCATTCTCTGCCGCATCGCCTCATACAATACCACCGCGCTCGCGCTGGCCACGTTGAACGAATCAACGCCTTTTGCCATGGGTATCGTGATTGACCGGTCGCACTCCGAAAGAACCGCTTCTGTTATCCCGTTGCCTTCGCTGCCGAACACGATGCAGGTATCACGTGTGAAGTCGGCGTCAAAGAGCATCGCGCTATCGGGCCGGGGGTGGGCGGCGATGACCTGAAAATCGTGCTTTTTCCGAAGGTCGCTGAGCCGCGTTGCCAGCGTATCGGCATAGACAACCGGCAGTCTGAATAGGGTTCCCATGGAGTTGCGCACCGACCGGCGCAGCCAGGGATCGGCGGAGCGCTCTCCGGAAATGAGCGCGCTGACGCCGCACGCCGCACAGTTACGCGCAAGAACGCCGGTGTTTTCGGCGCTTGAGATGCCGTCGGTTGCCGCGAGCAGGCGGGGTTTTTGCAGCTCGGCCAGGAGGTCCTTGACTGATGGTTGAACCGGCACCCTGCCGACGGCCATGATTCCCTGATGGCACCCGAACCCGACGATGGCTTCGAGCAGCGTTTTTTCGGCAAGGTACACGGTAACGGGTTCCCTGCGGCGCTGGATGAGTGGTTGAAACCGCTCGAATAACGCGTTGGTCAGAAGGGCCGAGATCGCCTCGAGCGCGCTTTCAAGAAACCGTTCCACCACCCGCGTTCCTTCGGCCACAAACAACCCGGCCTTCCGGTGTTCGAGCGGACGCCTGAGGGTGCGGTACAGGTCGAGACCGGGATGCCGGAGCGTCGTGACGTGATGAATGGCCCCGATCATGGCCGCGCCCTGCGCTGTGCGGCCGCGGCGTTTACTTCGAGGTACCGGGAAAACGCTTTCCCCGGCCGGGAGAAATCTTCGGAAAAGAGTTCGATGATCGCTTTTTGCGGAAAGATTCTCTTTTTTACCGCGTAGAAAAGACGGTCGCCCAGCATATATCCGAGCTGCGTGGCGAATTCCACGGCCATTCCCCTGCGGTCGAGGTATACCTCCCGGAACTTTTTTTCGTACGCCGTAGGATCGCTCGCGGTATGCTCCAGGTAACGGTGCCTGAGCAGCAGGTGGCAGAGGTCGATTTTTGCTTTTTCCCGTTTGGGCGGAGGTTTCTGCGCGTTTTTGAAGGAACCGATATAGCTTCTGATTCCGCAGACGGTCTGGACCTTTCTCCGTTCGTTGATGAGTTTTGAGCCGAAAAAACCGATCGTTTCGGTCATGACCGTCGAATAAAACCGGTCGAACGGTAATCGCGGTCTTTTGCCTTTTCCCCGCATGACGGCGTTTATAAAATGGGTAGACTCCTCGGCTGCGCTGTTGAGGCTGGAATTGGGAAGATAGATCAGGTAGTGGTCGTTTTCCTCCCGGGTGTATTCGAGCAAAAAACCCTCGTCTTTTCTGATTTTTCTCCATATTTCCCGCTCCATGCAGGCGAGCTCCTTTGACCCGCCGATCATTTCCATGAAATCAAGGTGCCTGCCGTAATAGATCTCAAGCCGGGAAACCGCCTCGTCGGGATAGGGCAATTCAAGGACCGCGCAGATGGTTTTTATAATGCCGGGGACCGTCGTGTTCCCGGATTCTTCGGAAAGGTCCTCCCACTCCTCGTGCATGGGATGGAAGGCGTCATCGGAATACTCCAGCCAGTTGAGATATGACTGCAGTTTGTTCGCGGGCGTGGAGTTGATGATGCAGAAGCTTTCGTCATCGATCTGCAGGACATCGGCGTCTTCCCTGCCTTGCGAAGCGAGCTGCCAGTAGAGGTTCGCATCGTTTTGATAGATGATGGTGCGTTTCGGCTCGATCCGCAGGGCGCGCAGCTTTTCGTCGACACGGGCCGGCAGGTGCGTGGGAGAGATGTGGTAATCGCCGTCAACCACATACACGAGCGTTCCCGGATTGCGTATCACCAGCGTGGCCACCGTTACGGCGGCGCTTTCGTCCCGCGCACGCAGCGAAGGTTTCCCTTCGTCCGGCTCGTTGATGCCGAATACCGGGATCCGAAATTTTTTGCAGAGATCAAGAAGCGGGCGCCAGTGTTCAAACCTGAATTCCCATTTCTTCCGGTAGGCGATGGTATTCAGGAACTCCTTTTCCGCAAGATCGCCCCGCAGGTATCGATCGAGGTGGAGCTGGTCGCTCCGGTGGAACATTTCGAGGCAGAATATGATGGGTCGTTTGTCCGCGATTTCGCGCAGTATCCGCAGGACCGACCGCTGGGATTGCCGAAGCGTGTGGTAATCGCCATGATACACCACATCGCTTGACAACACCTGCTTGATAAGCGTGACTGCGGGAACAATCGATGCATAGTGACGCAGGAAACGATGGTACTCGCGTGCATAGCGGTCAAGCGCCTTGTCCGGGACAAGGGTCTGCTGTATGCGCCGCAGGTTCTTGAGATAGAGCGACCGCTGTATTTTGAGGAGTTTGATACGAAAGGAGGGCATGATGTTCCCGTGTGGGTGATGTTAATACCGAATCGCCACCGAGGCCATGACCCGATGGGCAGAATGACGCTCGCCGATCATGGAACTCCATGCGGGATCGGTGGAGGGAAATTCCCAGACCTGATATCCGTACGCCGTCTCGAGCGAAATGCCGCCGGACGCGAGCAGGGAATACCCGGCGGTCATCAGGTGGCGGCCGCGAAGAACGGCGATCTTTTCCTCCGGGTCAACGCCCCCATCGTCCCAGGTGGTCCGCATGGCTGCCTGATCGATCTGCTGAAAAGCATACCCGCACCGCAGGAGACTGGAAATCCACGGGAGCGGAAGTTCGCATCCGGCCCCCAGACCGCCTTTCCAGTATGAGGCATCGGTATGCGGCGTTGCGTTCCGATACGGTGCGCGGGCAATCGCCTCCAGGGAAACCGTTGCATAGGGAAGGTGCAGCGCCGCGCCTAGGGCGCCGTTCCATGACGAGTTCAGGCGGCCGAAGCTGGTCCAATCCACGCTCTGTCGGTTGTCGAGCCGGTCGAGCAGCAAATCGTTTTCGGCAATTTTCGCGTACCGGGGCAGTTCCACCCTGCAACCGAGCGAAACGAGCGCGGTCGGCAGATAAAAGAAACCGATCCGCGCGTCATACCCGAGATAGGTGGATTCAAATCGAAACAGCGTATCGCCAAACGGCCGGCCGGCCGTCGTTGAGGCCGTTTTTTCAATCCGTGTGTTTGCGCCTCCGGTGAGGAGCCCCAGGGAAAAGCCGAACCCGAGCCCGGGCGCGATCTGCCATCCCATGCCCGCGCTCCAGAGGTTGAGCTGTCCGGTGACGGCGCGGTTGTTCCTGTCGCGAACCAGCGTATCTCCGGTCTGGAGCGTACCGGAAAAACCGGGCAGCGGGGCGGTACCTTGATACACGTCCGGCCCGCGCAGGTAACGAAGGTCATCGAACAGGTACGGGGTTAAAAATCCCAGCGCAAACGCATACCCGCCGCGTGTTGTCGGAAGCGACTGCAGGAGTCCGCCGCTTGATACCCGCGCCCTTCTTGCCGCCGTGTCGGTCGTCATGCCGCCGAAATCCACCGATGCCGCCTCATGCTTTCCCTGAAGCGCGAAATGCGCTTCCCGAACCGGCACGAACGCCATGCCGGCCGGGTTCCAGAACAGCGCGGAAAAATCGTTCGCCACCGCGGTGAAGTTGTTGGCCATGCCATACGCCCTGGAGCCGGCCCCCACGGCGCTGACGGTCGGCTGGGCGGATGCGGCGGCCAGGCACAGGAGGAGCGCGGCCGCTGTTTTTCCCATTAACGACCCCTTGACGGACGGTGTGGTTTCGGCTGCTGCGGAACCGGGGAGGGTCTCTGCTCGACAGCTGTTGCGCCGGTCTGCCTGACGCTGTCGGTTTTAACGGAGTCAACGGCCGCTTGTCCATTCACCCGGGCCGCCGAATCGGCTGCCGCGGTATTTTTCGTTGCCGGCGTATCGATCGGCACCTGATATTTCAGGGAGGGCGTGGATGCGGCACCGGCGTGTCCCAGCGGAATCTTTACGGTACTGCGCGTCGATGCGGAAATGTTGACGCGGCCGGTGGTGTCGTGCGCGGCGGAACGGGTGGTTGACGGTCTGTTTCCGGGAATGCCGCGGGAACCGTGGTCAAGTTCCGGATTGTTAAGATAGTACCTGCAGCATCCGCAGCTTTTATCATAGTAATAGTAGGCAGGGCAGCGGCTTCCTCCGTAACGGTGTTCATCCCCGCGGTACCACCAGGGGGAGAAGTTATACTGGTACCATTCTCTCGGGTAATACCCTTTATAGCAGCGAAGATAGGGGAAACCCATCAAGTCCCGCTCCCATACACACGTCTCGTTGTCGCTGGTTTGCAGGGTGTCGGGCATCATGTCAACCTGTCGCTTCGTGTCCGGCCTTTGTTCAACCGCGGCGAACTGCGTGTAACAGCCGCACATCAGGGCAAAGAAAGCGACAATGATGGACAGAAAAAAAGATCGCACAGGGTATCCCGGTTTTTTATCTACTACGAACCGTTTAAGGTCGTTATTGCGGTGCCATCCAATGGTTGCTATTTCTGCCGTTAAAAATAAATCAGACCGGTAGCAGGTGCGGGATTGTTCAGGCACCGGCCTGCCAGGGTCCTGAAAGAATCATCTCGACACGGTATCGAGGTGGGTAAATCGAACGGTTTGACATTACAGGTTCCACCGCTATCCTGACAGGAAGAAAAAGCGTCAGGAATATTTTAAAAAAACCTTTTTATTAACCGCTTAATCATTGGGCGCGCGGCTTTTTTCACTTGCAGTGAAAAAAAACAGGTTTTTTAAAAAAATTATGTTATATTATTTTTCATCTGGTTTGTAGTGGTTTATACGGTACGATTTTAAAACACGCAACCACTCGGATAGAGCGCCTTTCTTCGAACAACCCTCAATGCCCCTTCTGGAACGTGGGGCTCCCCCTTCTTCGAAGATTCTCTGGTCCGAGTGGTTTTTTATTGGTCATCTCCGCTGCTTCAAAGGATAGCATATGAACGAGATGGAAGAGTATATCCCCGGTTTCGACGACCCGAACGATGAACTCTCCGGTTATTATGATGATTACGGCAACCGGCTGAATCCAGACCTGGTGGCAAAACCGGCCCTCTGCCTTCTCTGCGCCCTTGATGAAAATCCCCACGAGCTGGTACTATGCACCCTGAACCGGCTTGACCAGGCGGATCGGAAGGGCGCGTTTGAGTGCGGAGCGTTCAAGGCGAAGATATAAGGACCGCTGCGGCCTTCGCCGAACTATTTTTCCTCCATGCGCATCGTGTTGCAGCGGGTGAAAAAGGCCCGCGTTACCATTGATTCGAATACCGTCGGCGCCATTAACCAGGGGATCCTTATCCTGCTCGGTATCCATATGGATGATACGCGCGAAATGGCCGACTTCCTCGCCGCCAAATGCGCCGATCTCAGGATATTTTCCGACGAGCGGGATAAAATGAACCTTTCGCTCAGGGATATAGGCGGCGAAGCGCTCGTGGTATCGCAGTTCACCCTTTTCGGCGATTGCAGCAGGGGGAGAAGACCGAGCTTTATCGAAGCCGCGCCGCCGGAAAAAGGAAAGGCGCTGTACGAGTACTTTGTAAAGAAGATGAAAGAACAGGTGAAAAAGGTCGAGACCGGCGTGTTCGGGGCCATGATGGAGGTCGAGCTGGTAAACGACGGGCCGGTGACGCTGATAATTGATAAATGATACCACGCCGTCATGCCGAACCCTGCACCTGCCTAATCGTATATATTAATCGTCTCGAAATTGTCTGCACACAATTGTGGAAAGGGTACTGTCATTTCGAGCCCGCGTAAGCGGGAGAGAAATCTCTTTACCGTAATGAGATTT
>JAFGOU010000238.1 GCA_016926315.1 Chitinispirillaceae bacterium | reverse complement strand
GGAACGACGACTGGTCGTGGGACGCCCGTGCCGGCGACGACGACGGCGGTATGTACCATCCCGTCACCAATGACTGGACCGACCTTGACCGTCCCGATATTCCAGTTACTACCTGGAATCCGAAAGCGTGCTCTACGGCAACGAAGACGATTAAAAACATCCTTGTCGAAGAGTGGGACGGCTACACCTGGCGCCGGGTCGCGGGGAACGGTCCGCTGCCGGGGAGGGATGCTATCAACGTGACTATCCGCGATACGATTCCGACCGGTTTTTCCTTTGCCGGGTTTTCCGGTCCTGCGCCGCTCGGCATCGCGCCGGTCATCACCGGCCGGGTCATCACCTGGACCATACCAAAATTGCAGATCAAGCAGAAGGGTACCATTACCTACACGGTAACCGCCGACGGCTCCTGCCCGACCACGCCTGACCGCAGGACCGTGAACCGTGCCTGGATTGCGGCTGACAAGGAGTCGCCCTTTGCCGACAGCGCGATTGTGGATATTTCGTGCGATACGGTCGTGCGGCCGCCGAAGCCGCATCATCTCGATATTATTCTCGACACCACGGCGATCGACCTGTTCAACGACGCCCCGTTTCACCGTGTTACCATGGACGCGGGAACGAGAGCTATAAACGCATGGGTCGTGATCCGCGACAGCGTGGGCAATCTGCTGGACTCGATCCGCCCGTTCACCTGGGCCAGCCGCGACCTCGCAGTGGTGACCGTAACCAGCGCCGGTTGGCAGGCGACGATCAGCAAGGTAGACGCCGGGCAGACCATTGTCGTGGTCACCTCGCCCGGGCTGCTGCCCGACAGCATGTCAATCACCACCATTGCCACGCCGCCCTGGCCTGCGATCTCATCGGCAATCATGCTCGACAACGATGCCGATATCATCCCGGACATGCTTACCCTGACTCTGACCGACACCTTTCAGGTCAACCAGCGGTTTGATTCGATAGCCGTCACCTATCGCGGCAACCGGTATTCGATAGCCGCGGCTGCGGTGACCCGGCAGGGGACCACGCTCCGTGTTCCGTTTGTCACGCTTTCGGGCATCGATGCCAGGCCCACGGGTCAGGTGACGCTGGTCATGACCGTGGAAGGGGAAGAGAAGCGGGAGTCCCGAACGTTTACCGACGGCGTCTGTCCCGCCTTGCTCGCGGCCGACGTGCTCGAAAACGACGGGACCGGCAACGATATTCTCTACCTTACCTTTACCGAGGGAATCAACCAGAACGTACTGATCGGCAGGCAGCTCCAGCTTCTCAAGATGCCGGGCCGCACGCCGGTGACGCTAGAGATAGAAGGGGTGGTCGCCGCGCCGTTCGATTCCGTGGTAACGGTTGAAGTGGCGGTCGCGGCCCAGCGTCCGGTCGCCGGCGACAGTCTCAGGCTCATACCCGGCAGCGCAGGAGGGATCATCGCCGACCTTGCCAGAAACCGGCCGCATGATCTGAACCGGGCGGTGCTGCTCGGGATGCGGGTCGGGCCGCCGTCGATTCAGGGGGCATGGTATTCCGACGCAAACGCGGACGGCATCATCGATTCCATCAGGGTGCTTTTTAAAAGGGAGTTGCCGGTTTCAGAGCTCCGTTCAGCGGTGGTCAGGTGGGAGCAGCGGTATTTCACCGTTCCGATCGCTTCGGTGGTCGCCTCCACCACCTCGATGGTGACCATTCCGGCGCTCGGCACGGTTACGACGCCGGGAAGAATCGCGACCGGCGGCGCCATGGAGATCACCCTGACCTTTACCCGGTTCCCGGACATTATCCGTGTCGCCATGGTCGCGGACAGCGCCGCGCCGGTGATCGATTCTGCCACACTTTTTCCGGGCAGAGTAGATCCGCAGGCAGGAAAATTACCCGATACCTTGAGTGTGAACTTTTCGGAGCAGGTGACCTCGGCCGCTGCCACGTCTTTTATCCTCTGGTCAAAAACAGCCCTTGCCCGGTACGGCTTTACCGGATCGCTGCTTCAGGGCAGCGGCCTGCGGTACCGGTTCCTGGTGACCGGCACCGTACCGGAGACCTCTCCGGGAAACGGGGACAGCATCTGGTTCGATCCGCAGCCGGGATCGGTGATGCGATGGGTAATGCGCAGCGTAACGAACGCAACCGCCGGGTTCCTCTTAAAATCGTCTGGCCTCTCTCGGTATGGACCATTACGATATCCTATAATCCGTTTAATCCCGATACAACCCGACTGCCTGCAGAGTACCGGCAGGCCCTCGGAGTAACGGCTCCACCTTTCGGTATGGGAATTAAGGCCCGTACCGATTCACCCATTGATCCCGCGCTTCTCGATGCCGATGTGACGATCTACGATCCGCTCGGTTCTGCCGTGTTTTCCAGAACGATGGTTGGCACCGCAAACGGGCTCTATGTCGCCTGGGATGGCAAAAACAGAAACTTCCGGAACGTGGGCAGCGGGACCTACCTGGCGCTCATCAGGATCAGGGAAAACGACCGGCAGGTGGTGGCGAAAAAGGTGATGCTCGGGGTGAAGCGGTGATGGGATTGGCATCGTGCCCGGTGTTACTGCCTGTTCCCGGCAGCAGCCCTTCGATGTGGCTATCTTAATCGAGAATATCGTATATGCCGGTGCCGTTACGGCTGCGCTCCAGGCGCTGGCCCTGTTCGAAAGCCACGGTTGGATGCCGGCTGCAGACCCCGCTGCGGCATGGTAGTGTAGACCCGACAAGATCATAATGGAAATCGTGGCCTTATTGAGGTATATTTAAGCCAGCAAAGGAGTCGCCTGTTATGGATATAAAAGTTGTGTTGGAAAAAGATGAAGACGGTTATATTGTCGCGACCGTTCCGGCATTGCCTGGGTGCATATCACAGGGGAGGACGGAAAAACTGGCGTTACAGAATATCAGGGAAGCTATCGAGCTTCATGTTCGTACACTTGCTGAAGACGGTTTGCCGCTGACGGGAAAAAGAGATGCCAGGGAAACACTGGTATCGGTAGCGTTATGAGTCCAAAATTACCGGTTATTTCCGGACAGCAGTTGATCAAGGCATTCGGCAAAATCGGCTATTATATTCGCTCGCAACAAGGCTCACATGTCCATCTTCGCCATCCGGTTCGGGCACCGCTTACCATCCCTGCACACAGGGAAATCGCGCGGGGCACATTGCGGACAATTATACGGCAGGCTGGTTTCACCCTCGATGAAATTTCAGCGCTTCTAAAACGGTAGTTGCTATGTCTTTGATCGCCTGGGGGTGCGGGTCGCAGGGAGGCGGAGTTACCACTGGCCCGGCTTACCCGGCACCCCATCCGAAACCTTTAGCTACTGACACGCTCACCACGAACGTTTGTTTTTAGGCTTATTTAATTGCCGGAGTAATAATTGCACAAGCCCGCCCGCAAAACGTATTTCTTAATCTCTATGAAAAAATTCCTGCTTATTACGTTTTTGT
>JAFGOU010000022.1 GCA_016926315.1 Chitinispirillaceae bacterium | reverse complement strand
GTCTCTACATGTCAAATGAGCAATTAACATGGATAGACCCTTTCATCTATCGAGAATGGCCAGTTCGACTGGCGCACCAGAGGACGCAGAGAATACATAGTGTCCGTCCGAAAAGTCCTCTTTGTGACGTCATACCGGCCTGCCTTCGCCGTACCGGCTTCGCGCAGGCCGGCCGGAATGACGGATTCTAAAAAAACAGGGGTTTTCGGACGGACACTACATATAATTTAAAATCAAACGGCATTCAAACACACCCGTCAGGTGAATTGATAGAAAGAAATTGTTTCTCATGCCCGGTACTGCGATCAAAATTCAAACGTCATCCTGTATGCAGCTCCCGCCGGCGCGTATAAAACAGAGATGCAAAACGGAGGAGAAACAAATTGAATTCACCAAGAGATATATGTTATATGTAAGTCGAGTTAAGTATATCAATTGTCCTACAAGCGAATGAAAGTATAATAGCATGCAAGTAAGTGATTTTAAAAAAAATAGAAACGGCGGGTCAACTTCCTACCCGAATACTGACCTGTGTACTGACCTGTGTTTTTTCGGGTGATTTAACGAACCATCTTGCGACGGTATATATGGTGAAAAAATAACCATAAAAATGGTGTATATGCTGGATTTTTAACCAAAGCAATAAAAAACAACCTTGATTTTCAGCCATTTTTCTCTGGTATACTCTTAAGATTGCCGGACCAGATTTCCAGCGGCGTAAAGAGGTACCGTTTGGATTGCGTCGAATGCGCCAAAATTTTCAAGAGACAATCGAACGCCATGTTTCAATGCGCGTTCGGCAAGAAACAGTCGCATACTCTGCATTGCTCCCCGGTTTCCCGCTTTAACTTCGACAGGAACGACGTCGTTTCCCTGCTGGATCACATAATCCACCTCTGCGTTGCTGCTACGCGCTTCACGATGCCAATAATAAATCTTTGGATGAAGGTCGGGAGCGCTGTTGGCGATCAGCTCCAGGCCGGCGAAAAGTTCGGCAACCGCTCCTTTATGAATGAGATCAGCATCGCTTTGCACCAGATATGCGGGCAAGTCGAGATTCATGATTCGTTGAAAGACCCCAATATCGAACAGAAGCGCCTTGAACCGGCGAGGATTTATCTGCGCGCCAAGGGGAACGCCCCGGGCATCGGAATGGCATACCCGGTATACCAAACCGGCTTTATCGAGAAGATCAAACGCAACTTTAAGTTCATAATGCGATAGGGCGGGATTAACCGTCGAATATTTGAATTTCCCGCCGGACTGCAATGCAACCGATTCAAATACTTCACTCAACCGCTCCACCGGAGAGCGCTCCCGGTATTTGGCGAAATCGTCCCGGAAACCTGAGAGAAGACGGTCGAGCAGGTGCATGCATTTGTTCAGATCGTGTTCCATGGCATAGCTTTCGACAACCGCAGGCATACCTCCAATGGCAAGGTATACCCGCAAATATTCCAGGATTTTTTTATGCAGGATCGGATCAACGGAACAACCGGCCGAAGCTTGGCTGATGATTGTGGCCAGGCGGTCCATCCCTATTGCCTGAAGAAATTCATTGAATGACAACGGATACATGAAAACGGATGAAATCCTCCCTACGCCGAAGGAGGGGATTTTTTCAAGAGCGAATTCCAGAAGCGACCCGGCAGCAACGACGTGAAGCGAGGGCATCTTTTCATAAAAAAACCTTAATGAACGTAAGCAATCAGGGCATGCCTGGATTTCATCGAAGAACACTAATGTTTTACCGGGAATAATTGGAGCAGCGAAATAGGCAGATAATTTCTCGATAATATCGTGAGGGGTACGCGATCCGTTAAAAAAAGATTTGACCTCATCGTTCTCTTCAAAGTTTACTTCAAACAGGTTTTCGAACGATTCCCCAAGCTTCCGGATGGAATAGGTTTTACCAACCTGTCGAGCGCCTCGCACCAGTAAAACAGGATGCTTTGGATCTTGTTTCCATGATTCAAGCGTATTCTCTATGGTGCGTTTCATGGTTAAACCTTTCGAAATTCAATTTTTTAAAATAAAGCAAGGCAAAAAAAGCATTGTCTTTTAAAATAAAACAAGGCTAAACTGGGTGGTTAATTTAAATATAGCAAACCACGTTTCGGCGAATGGCGCGGGCCAGTGGAACTTTCCCGCAGTTGTGAGTTTGAGAAGGTAGCTGAATCGGTATTCGCCAACCTGTTCAGTCCGGCGTATTTGCGTGGGGCGGCGGATGGTGACCCCGTTGCTCCCCCTGCCCGCCCTTTTGCATCGGCGTGATGGTGTATTCGTCCTGGTCGAGCTCTTCGTCGGCGATGCACGTGATGGTGCAGCCGCGTTCCTGTTCGAGCATCTGCTTGACTTTGCCGTTTTCCTGGAGCAGGTAGGCCGAGACGGACGGGTGGACCGCGAGCCGAAGCTCCTTTTTCTGGCCGCGGAAGCGGCCGAGTTCGCGGTCGATTCGGGCGGTGACGGTTTCGGGAGAGAATACCCAGCCGAGTCCGCCGCAGGCGTGGCAGACGTCGGTATAGAACTCCTGCAATTCGGGCCGTACCCGTTTGCGGGTGATCTCCATGAGGCAGAATTTTGAGAGTCCGGTACAATCCGCGGCCGTGGGATCGGCAGCCAGGGCTTTAAGCATGGCCTGCTCGATCTGCCGGCGATGGTTGTGGTAACGCATGTCGATGAAGTCGATGACGATAAGTCCCCCGATGTCGCGGAGCCTGAGCTGGCGGCAGATCTCGCCGACCGCCTCCATGTTGGTCTGGAAAATGGTGTCCTCGAGCTTGGTTTTGCCGATGTTGCGTCCGGTATTCACGTCGATGGCAACGAGCGCTTCAGTGCGGTCGATGAGGATATAGCCGCCGCTGCGCATCCACACCTTCCGCTTGAGCAGCCGTTCGAGGTCTTTTTCGATGTTGAATTTATCGAACAACGGCTCCTTGCCGTTATACAGGACCACCCGCTTGCACAGGTCCGGGGAGAGCGCCTTGAGGTATTCGAGAATCTCCTGGTAGTCGTCCTGCTGGTCCACGTATACCTCGCCCACGTCCTCGGAAAAAAGGTCCCTGATCACGCGGGTGGTAATACCCATTTCGCGATGGATGAGCTTCGGGCCGCTCCCTTTGAGCGCCTCCTGGCTTGCCGTCCGCCACGCGTCAAGGAGCAGATGTATTTCCCGGACGAATTCGGCTTCCGACACCTTGAGTCCCATGGTGCGGACGATGAAGCCAACGCCCGGCGGCTTGATCTGGGCAATGAGCTGCTTGAGCCGCTTTCGCTTTTTAAGGTCCTGCGTGCGCTTGGAGACGCCGATGAAATCGGCGTCGGGTACCAGCACGAGAAACCGGCCGGCCATGCTGATCTGGGTCGTAAGCTTTGCGCCTTTGGTGCTGATCTCCTCCTTGATGACCTGTACGAGGATCTCCTGTCCTTTCTGCAGCAGTTTTTCAATGGGAATGCGGATGATCTTGCGCCGGTTGGCGGCGTCATTCCCGCGGTAGCGCCCGAGGAGCGCGTCGTCTTCGCCGAGGAGCACCGAGGGCTCGATATCGGAGGCGTGAAGAAAGGCGGCCCGTTCGAGCCCGATGTCCACGAATGCGGCCTGGAGTCCGGGAAGAACCGATCTGACCCTGCCGCGGTAGATGTTGCCGGCGATCCGGTAGTTGTCGGGCCGCTCGACGACCAGTTCGGTCACCTTGTCGTGCTCGAGAAGCGCGGCCCGTTTTTCCGTCGAAGTGGCGTTAAAAAGGATTTTTTTTGTTGACATATCGTGTTTCGTTTCTATTAAAACCGTATTTCAGTGATAAGCGCCATGGTGTTGGCGGTGGTGATGGCCCCGTTTTCGGTGTTGCGCGAGCCGCTGTATTCCAGCGTGCCGGTCACATTGTCGGTTACCACATAGGAAAGGTGCGGGGTCAGCGTCAGATTGGATTTGTCGGCGGAACTCTCCCCGGCGGTCATGGAAACCGAGTGCTCGCGCACCAACCGCAGGCCCATGCTGGTCCTTCCCTTGACCGGAACGGTCCACTTGAACAGCTTGATCGTCGAAAAAGAGCTTGATTGCTGGATTTCGTAGGTTACGTTGATGTTGTCGCCGTCGCGCAGGGTCGTCATTTTGTCTCCTTTGGTCCCGTCACGATTGGAGAGCTGGCGCTCCTCCTGGCCCATCGTATGCTGGTAATTAAACCGTACGGGCCATTTTTTTACCGTGCCGTCGACCGCGACGAGCGGCGACATCTCGAACGATTTACCGTATTCCTTTCCAAGGCCGTTGTTGTGTTTGATGTTGCGCCGTATCGAAAAGTTGGAGGAGAGATTGGCGCCCTGCACGTAGCGGTTGACAAGCTTGATCTTGTCGAGCACGCCGCTCTGCGCTCCAAGGCCGAATTCCGGGAAGGAACGGGTGGTGTCGAAATGCGTGGTATCGGGTTTTACGGTGAACTGGCGGTTCCAGCGGAGGCTGATGGATGAGAGGCGCAGGTCTATCGGTTTCGCGAGGCTGAGAGCGGTGGAAACCTGGCAGGTCTGGTTGACACCGCGGCTGTCGTCCCGGTAAAAGTTCAGGCTGTCGTATCTCATCCGGGAGTACATGCCACCGACCGCCAGCCGGTCGTCCATATCGCCCTGAATGAACTGGGCCGGCGTCCTGCCCTGCAGCCCGAGCTGGTACGCCAGGAAATCAGCGCTGCTCACCGGCC
>JAFGOU010000237.1 GCA_016926315.1 Chitinispirillaceae bacterium | reverse complement strand
CATTATCGCCCACGTCGACCACGGCAAGACCACGCTCCTTGACGGCATGCTCAGGCAGAGCGGCACGTTCCGCGAAAACGAGGAGGTCGTCGAACGCGTCATGGACTCCATGGATCTTGAGCGTGAGCGCGGCATTACCATCATGGCTAAAAACACCTCCGTCTTCTATAAAAACGTGAAGATCAACATAGTGGACACGCCGGGACACGCCGACTTCGGCGGCGAGGTCGAGCGAAGCCTGAACCTCGTGGACGGCGCGCTGTTGCTTGTTGACGCAAGCGAAGGCCCGCTTCCCCAGACCAGGTTCGTCCTCAGAAAGGCTCTTGAAAAAAAACTGCCGATCATCCTGGTCATCAACAAAATCGACCGCAGTGATGCACGGATAAAGGCCGTGGTTAATGAGGTCTACGACCTTTTTATCGACCTCGATGCCACCGACGAACAGATCGGCTTCCCTGTTTTATTTACCAACGCGAAAACCGCGGTCGCCCATGTTAAAATCGGCGACGGCGCGACCGACCTGCACCATCTTTTTGACGCGATCCTTGAAAAGATACCCGGTCCCGAGGCAAACGACGGCTTCGTCCCGCAACTGCTGGTCACCAACCTCGGTTACGACCCCTATGTCGGCCAGATCGCGGTAGGCAGGCTGTCGAGCGGCACGCTGGAAATGAACAAAACCTACAGCCTGTGCGGCAAGGACGGCATCACGCACGGAGTCACCCTGACCTGCTGCTATGCGTTCCACGGACTGCAGAAAAAACAGGTGCAGAAGCTCGTTGCCGGCGATATCATCGCCATCGCCGGTATTGAAAATGTGCAGATCGGCGACACCATCTCATCGGACGAAAATCCTCAGCCGCTGCCTCGCATCAGGATCGACGAACCGACCGTGTCCATGGTTTTTTATGTGAACAACGGGCCTTTTGCGGGAAAAGAGGGCACCTTTCTGACCTCGAGGCATCTACACGAGCGGCTTAAAAGGGAAATCCTCGGAAACGTATCCATGAAGCTGAAAAATATCGGGCGCACCGATGCGTTTGAAGTGTGCGGACGCGGTGAACTGCAATTGGCGATCCTCATAGAGACCATGCGGCGCGAGGGTTATGAATTCATGGTTTCCAGGCCCCGGGTCATCACCAAAGAAAAAAACGGGAAAATACAGGAACCCGTAGAACGCGTTTACCTGGATATCCCTGAGGAGCGGGTCGGGATAATCACCGAAAAACTCTCGATCCGCAAAGGCAGGATGACCGCGATGCAGAACCATGGCCATGGCCGCGCCACCATGGAATTCGTCATCCCGTCGCGCGGGCTGATAGGGTTCCGCAGCCAGTTTCTGACCGATACCAAAGGCGCCGGCATCATGAACACGCTTTTCGAAGGATACGCGGAATGGTTCGGCCCCATCCCGCAGCGCACGAGCGGCGCCATGGTCGCCGACCGGCCGGGCAGGGTGACGAATTACGCAAGCATCGGCATGGTCGACCGCGGGGAGCTCATCGTGGAGGTCGGCACCGAAGTGTACGCCGGCATGGTTGTCGGCGAACGCAACCGGACCGAAGACATGCCCGTCAATATCGCGCGGGAGAAAAAGCTCACGAACATGCGCAGTTCCACCCTCGAAGCCACCGTGGTGCTGCGCCCGCCGCGAATCATGTCGCTTGACCAGTCGATTGAATTCATCGCCGAGGACGAACTGGTCGAGGTCACGCCCAAAAGCGTCCGCATAAGGAAAATGGAGCTTGACGCAGGCAAGCGCGCGACGGCGAGGAACAAGGAAAAATGGGCGTTGTCGGAGGGAAAGGGTCCAAATTGATAAAAACGAAATCGTTACGACCGCGGTAAAATCCAGTCCTTCATCACCCTGGCGCCGAGGCGGGGCCAGCAGGCGGGGTTGAAAATGACGCTCGCGAAAAGGGCGCACTCGAAGGTGCAATGGCACTTCGTTTTTTTGATGAACCTCCGCACCCGTTCGGCCTTTTCAGAATAGTGAATATTGTCAATGCAGTATTCGTTTTCGCGCAAACTGCCAAAAGAGAAGTTTTCCAGACCCTCCGGCCTCTTGTCCGGCGGCACGAGCGTATCCAGGATTTCGCACGGGTCCACCGTGCCGTCGGCGCGGATGATCACCAGCTTCCCGCCGGCCACGCACGGCACCACCATCTTTTTCTCGCGCTCGCTGGTTACCAGCAATTCGCTCATCCATGACGAAAGAGAAGTAATAAGCCTGTTTTTAAATCCCGCCGTCTTCGCGCGGCGCCGGCTCATCTCCCCGATTTTCCGCACCGCGGCTTCGTAGGTCTCAAGCTCAACGCCGGCCGCGGCCGGGTCGCGCGGCGAACCGCGCACCAGAAGCACCTCCGGAATCTCTGCATCGAGGTTCCCGTCAATCCAGTCAAGGACCTCCAGAATGCGTTCCTTATTCAAGGCCGACAGGACCGTCGTCGTATGGATCTCCATGTTCCCGAACCGGCGGCGCAGGTCGACCGCTCCGCGGTATGTTTCCATGAGACGCTCAAATCCTCCGCTGACCCCGCGTATGGCGTCATGGCGTACGCCGATATCGTCGATTGAAACACAGAAGTTGAAGCGCGTCCGCGGGTTTTCGGCGAGAATCCGTTCCGTTGCCGGAATGACGCGGTCCGGAAGGAAAGCATTGGTGGTGAGCGTGACGAACCTCACGCTGCACTCCCTGACAAACGCGCGGACAATCTCCGGAAGATCGTCACGCAGGTACGGCTCGCCTCCCGATATGGTCAGCTGTATGAGGCGCTTGAAACTGCGCGCCGTCTTTTCTATT
>JAFGOU010000236.1 GCA_016926315.1 Chitinispirillaceae bacterium | reverse complement strand
TGCTGACAAGCGGTTTCGTGGGAACCGCCGGGTATACTTCGACGTTTGTCGCACAGTATGTCGGCGCGGGAAGGCCCGAGCGCGCTGCGCTCACCGTCTGGCAGGGGATTTATTTTTCGCTGGCCGCCGGACTGCTTCTTTCCCTTTTTATCCTGATTGCGCGTCCGCTGTTTGCCCTGGCCGGCCATGCGCCGCACCTGCAGGTCATGGAGGTGACCTATTTCACCATCACCTGTCCCGGCGCGGTGTTCGTGATCGTGGCGAGTGCGATAGCCGGTTTTTTTATCGGTCGTGGGGACACAAAAACCGTGATGGCGGTGCATAGCACCGGGTTTGGTATCAATGCGCTGCTCGATTATTTATTGATATTTGGGAAAGCGGGGATACCGCGGCTCGGGATTGCAGGTGCGGCGTGGGCAACGGTGGCCGCATCGGCTTCCGTTGCGGTGTTGTTTTTCCTGCTGTACCTGCGACGGTCGCAGCGCGTAAAATGGGGGACCTGGCAATCGCGCCGTTTCGACGGCGCCCTTGCCTGCCGGCTGTTGCGGTATGGGTTTCCGAACGGGATGCGATTCTCGGTGGAGATGCTGGCCTGGACGGTTTTTATTTTTTTTGCAGGACGGATCGGTCCGCTGGAACTGGCCGCGACCACTATCGCGTGGCGTATAAACGGTATCGCCTTTTTCCCGGTTATCGGTTTCTCTCAGGCCATCGCCATCATGGTAGGTACTGCCCAGGGCGCCGGCAGACCCGAGGTGTCGCTGAAAGTGACCTGGCGGGGCGCCATCGTTTCACAGGCGTGGATGCTTGCCCTGGCCGCACTATTCCTTATGCTGCCGCATGAGCTGTTTGCGGTTTTTAATGCGGGGGATTCGGTTTACGGAGGAGGGAATCATGCGATTGCCGAAAGGGGCGTCGTACTGCTGCGGTTCGTGGCGTTGTATTGCCTTCTTGACGCTTTTAACTATATTTTCATGGGAACGCTGGTCGCCGCGGGGGATACGCGCTGGACGCTTATCGTATCGACGATCCTTCATGCATTGTTCATAACGGCGCTTTTTGCCTCGGACCATTGGTGCCGGACGCTTATGGCGGAATGGACCATCGCCACCGTATTCGTGATGGTTCAGGCGCTGTTCTGGCTGGGCAGGTTTCTGCAGGGGAGGTGGAAACACCTGCAGGTGATAGAGCCGGTGGTGGTCGATTGATGGCGAAAAGGGGGGGTGAAACGTTTGATGCATAATCACGTTTTTTTGCTTATATTATGGAGCTCGGGGCCGCATGGCCGGTGGCTGGATAAAAGATTCAAACAGGCAACTAATGAACAAGGCGTGCAGGTATATAGTTCCAGTGCTCCTGGCCGGAATCCTTTTTGAACGATGCCTGAGCCCCTATCAGGTGCCGCCGGAGCCGCCGCTGCCGCATGTTCCCGATACCACGCTTCACGACACCGGTATCGTTGACGGCGAATCGTTTCGTAATCCGATCATTCCCGGTTTTCATCCCGATCCAAGTATCTGCAGGGTGGGACAGGACTACTACCTTGTCAACAGCTCATTCGAGTATTTCCCGGGTATTCCGATCCATCACAGCAGGGATCTGGTTCACTGGCGTCAGATTGGCAATTGCCTGACCCGTTCAAGCCAGCTTGACCTTTACCGTACCAACAGCAACGGAGGGATCGGCGCCCCCGCGATACGGTACCACAACGGTTTGTTCTATCTTATCGTCACGGAAACCTCAAAAAAAGGCAATATATTTTTCACCGCCCGCGATCCGGCCGGTCCCTGGTCGGAACCGGTCTCTGTTCCTACCGAAGGTTTCGATCCGTCACTTTTCTTCGATGAAGATGGAAAGGTATATTACCAGTCGCAGGAAGGGTCCGGAAGCGAGTCGCATATCATTCAATACCGGATCGATCCTGCAACCGGTTCGTTTTTGAGCCAGAAAAAAACGATCTGGACGGGTGACGGCGATGTCTGGCTGGAGGGGCCACACCTTTACAAAATCAATGGCGTCTATTATCTGACCGCGGCATCGGGCGGCACGGGATGGAATCACCATCAACTCGTCGCCGCCAGCAACCGGGTTTTCGGACCGTATATCGACTGTCCGATAAATCCGGTACTTTCCCATCAAGGCACCTCGGAACCGATTCAATATACCGGCCATGCCGATTTGTTTCAGGACCACAACGGCCACTGGTGGGCGGTTTTTCTGGCGGTCAGGCACCTTGGTTTCGACTATTCCCCGCTCTGCCGGGAGACCTTTCTGGCCCCCCTGCGATGGGAGAAGGGATGGCCGGTCATCGGCGACAACGGCAGGGTGTCTCTTGCCATGAAGGGTCCCCTTCCCGGGAGCGTGACGTGGGAACCGCCTCCCGCGCGGGATGAATTCAGTTCTCCAAACCTGCCGTTTCACTTCCTCTTCCTGAGGAATCCGAAACCCGGCAGTTATTCGTTAAGCGAACGTCAGGGATGGCTCCGACTTTACGGCAATCCCCTGACCATGAGCGACCAGGATGCGCCGGCATTCGTCGGAAGAAGGCAGCAGCATTTCGATGCATGCGTCAGGGTCAAGATGGCGTTTTCGCCGCAGAACGAGGGCGAGGAGGCGGGGATGACGGTGCGGTTGAACGAGCGCGCGCATTACGAAATAGCTCTTGTAAAGAGAGCCGGCGCGGTCCGTATTATCGTGCGCTCCTGCACGTGGGGGAAAATCTGCCTGGTCGACAGCGCGGATTGTTCCGCGTCCGCCGTTTTTCTGCAGGTCGCGTGCCGTCATGAGGCGTATTCGTTTTCCTGGTCGCCGGATTCTTCCTCGTTTGACACCGTCGCCGAACTGGAATCAAAACCGCTCTCCATGGAGTCGATTCATGCGTTTACCGGCGTGGTGATCGGTATGTATGCGACCGGCAATGGGAAAAAATGCGCGGTTCCGGCTGATTTCGACTGGATAGAATACCGTGGAACGGAATGACCGGCCTGCTGTTCAGTAGTCGCTTTTTACGTCAATGGTACAGGAGCCGCCGAGAAGGTCAACTTCAGCGTCAAACGTGCTGCAGTCATTATCGTAGACGTTAATCCAGAAACTTCGATGGCCGCAGAGATGGATTTCATGGCTTTTCCTGATTCCGTGAATCAGGATGATGTTGCCGTTGCCCTGCCCGATGTATTGCCGGTAGAAATTCTGGACATTCGAATCAAGGCAGTGGTGTGCTCCTGCCGCCTCTGCCTGAAAGATCCGTTCCGCTTTGAGTACGTCCTGGTGCGTCGGAGTCCAGGTGCTTACCGGAGGAAGGGTAGTGGAATCGATGGAAGGGTAGGAGTACTTGCTGGGAAATATGGTGCCCGTAATTCCTATAGTATCCACAAGGCATGAGTCGGGCACGGTGACCAGACGGGCGCACTCTTCCTGCGACAAGGTATGCCGTACGCTGTGACTGCAGGAGAGGAGCAGCAGGGCGGGGATAAAACGGAGCAGTGCAGTCAAAAAGGTTTGATGTCTCATCCGTTCGGTAAATCACCGGTACAATGCCGGAGATATCCTCCAGTGACAGGTATCGAAGCTGCCGGTCGGCGCTATCGGGGTTGCTTTGACCTGGTTTTACTCCTGACCGATGTACGTGAAATCTTGAAATGGCCCGTTGCGTTAACGGTAATTTCATCGCAGGCGCTCGTGGCTTTTATGAATCCCTGCGTATTGAACGGTACGTTTGCGAGATACACCTGGATTTTGCCGTCGGCGCCGGTCATGTAACAACTCCGGTCCGTGGAGATCGAGCTGATGTCGTCGTACCATCCCGGCGCCTGGCATGAAAGCTGCCCGCAGGAGGTAACTATTCTGATCTCTTTGTTCGGGATGGGGATGCCGTTCTTATCGCAGAGAAGAGCCTCGACATACCCCCTGCCGGTTTTCTCGCTTGTGTCGGGAGGAAAGACCGTTGTCTTGAGTGAAAGAGAACAGGAGTAGGCAAATTCTGTTTCGTCATCCATCTGACCGTAGGCCTGATAGGCGGCGATCAGCATCATGAGCCATAGCAGCTTTTTCATGGAACTCCTTCATAAGACGGTTTCATGGCATGCCGGTAATTAAAATAATGCGGGCACCGATAAAAATGTTGAAATATCGGCGTTCGTAATGTATATGATTACATTGATGGAATTTTTTGTTTGATAAAGTGTTAAAATTAACTGCCGCCGGGAAACACCGGTCTGGTTGGGGAGTGTAAAATGGGATTGTTTGGAAAACCGACATCATTAAACCTATCACCGGTCACCGATAAGGAGGCTGCCATGCTTTCAATGGGAAAAAGAGAAACGAACGAGTTCGAGCGGTCGGATTATGGCCAGTCAAGTATTGCCCAGGAACTGCCGCGTGGAAGCGCGCCGGTCGCCGAAAAAACGATAATCGGCGAGCACATATCGATCGAGGGCACCATCAGGGCCGACGAAGACATGATCATCGAGGGAACCGTGAAGGGATCCATCGAAGTCAAGGCTCATCAATTGACTGTTGGCAGTAAAGGAAAGGTCGAGGCCGATATCGACGCGGACAGCGTGGTCATCGGCGGCCGCCTGGTCGGCAATGTAACGGCGAAGAACAAAGTCCAGGTGAACAAAAACGCTGATTTTTCGGGTCAGATAAAGGCCCGGCGCATCGCGGTTGAAGACGGGGCGTTTGTTAAAGCGTCGATCGAACTGGAAAAGAATGAAAAACCGCAGCAATCGCAGCCCTCTTCTCCTCAGAAGCCGCATACCCTTCAATCGGCGCCGGCTGGAACCGACCAGCCCAGAATTCAGAGGCCTGAACCGGTAAAGGCCTGAACGGACGAATCAGTATGTCATCGACTGCGTATATGCCCATCGTCGGGTGTTCGAGCGACCCGCCGAGACCCGGCGCCTATCAGAGCCGGATGATGGAACGGTACCGCCATTTTTTGGGGAAATGTGACGATCCGCGGATTCTTGATAGCGGTCCGGTCTGCGGCAAAAATATCGAGTACCTGCTGAGCCGGTTTACCCGGATATTCGTGTGCGACATTATGCAGCGGCTTACGCCCGAACCGCTGCACCCCATCGAGCCTGAGGCGCTGACGGCGTGTCTGGATTTTGAAGAAGGGAGCTTCGATGGTATCCATGTGTGGGACATCCCCGACCACCTGGATGACATGACCTTGAAGGTGCTGGTGGCGCGCTGTTGCTCTTTTTTACGGCCGAACGGGCTGCTTATGCTGATTGCGAGTACCACCAAATCGCCGCAGCCGTACCAGCATTATCTGGCTTTCAACGATGAGTCGGCGGCGATTCTTTCCCGGTCGACATCGTTTCGCCTTCCCTATTTCCACCGTTCAAACCGTGATATTGAAATAGCGATGAAACCGCTTGTACAGTATTGCTCGTTTGTCTGCATGAACGGCATCAGGGAGTTCCTGTTTAAAAAGGCGTTCTAACCGGGCTTATCTTCGATGTAAAGAAGCGGGACCGTGAGATATGATACGGTCCAGCGAAGTTTTTCCTGTTTATTTCGTGATTATTTAATGCTAATAGATTGATCATCAATGCGTTAGTCACTCTCGGGAAGTGATTGATGTGAGTTAAGCGTTTGATTTTCAAGCAGGATCAATAACTCACGATCGTTTTTTATATGCAGGTGTTTAACGGGGATATAATATATTGACAGGGCTTTTTATAAATTTGTATTTTTGAATGCCTATTTTGTCGTTGAATTAAGAAAACTTGTGAGAGATAGTAAAAAATAAAAAAACAGAGAAAAATATTTGACATCGATTTTTACATGATTTATATTTAAAGACTGCCGATAAGAATACCGGCAGATGTTCTTTGAAAGTTTGGATGTGTGTGATCGAAGAATTTCCGTGATTCTTTTTGATAATAAAGTAGGATTAACTCTTATGGAGAGTTTGATCCTGGCTCAGAACGAACGCTGGCGGCGTGCCTAATACATGCAAGTCGCGCGTGAAATCCCGGGCAACCGGGAGAGTAAAGCGGCAAACGGGTGAGTAACACGTAAGCAATCTTCCTTCAAGTCTGGGATAACC
>JAFGOU010000235.1 GCA_016926315.1 Chitinispirillaceae bacterium | reverse complement strand
CCCCCCCCCCCAATAATAACAATCTACTTTCGTACTTATTATGCGAGTTTAAAGTAGGCTCGCGTAAGACCCCTTCTCAGTAGAACTACTTTACCTCCCCTACGCCCCGCCGGGAACCTGTTCCCGGTGGGTTTTTTTTTACGGTCAGCACCCGGTTTCATACCAGAAACGCATTCTTAAGGTGTTCGATCTTTCCGTTCTGAACCGCTATGACGTCAAATCTGCAGTGACAGCGCAGGGAGCCCTGTTCCGCCAGGTAGCAGCGGGCGACCCGGGCGATCTGCCGCTGTTTGGCCGGCGTGACCCATGAAAAAGGGTGGCCGCACGTGCCGGTGCGGGTCGATTTGACCTCCACGAATACCGTGGCGCCGTCGCGGTCACGCGCGATACAGTCGATCTCGCCGATTTTCTTCCGGTAATTCCTGCGTATGATGGAGTATCCTTTGGCAACAAGGTAGCCGGCAGCGGCATCCTCGGCGGACGCGCCTTTGGCGCGTGCGTTCATTGCAGGGCCGGAAGCGGAGGATCGTACGGTCCCGGGCATGGAGCGCTACCGGTGATACCGGAGAAGATGGTAGACAAACCATCCGGCGAGACCGGCAAGCAGGACCCAGGAAACCCACTGGGTCTTGACAAGGTCGAGCCAGTAATTTTTTGTGGTAAAACCACCATAGAAGGTATGGCGCCGGTCGACGATCCTGCGGTCGCTCTCGGTCTGCTCGGTAGGTCGCTGCGCCACCTCCGAGTTTTCGTCGTTTTCAACGGAGGTGAGGGAGGCGGTAGACTGGTCCGAGCGCTCCGCCGGGTCAACGGAATCGAGATGTTCGAGCATCTCCTCGGCCGAGGTGTAGCGTTCCTCTTTGCTTTTTTTCAGCGCCTTGAGAATGATCAGCTCAAGCCGTTTTGGAGTGCCTTTGCGCTTGTGCGACGGAGGAGGCGCCTGTTCGTGTACCTGCTTGTAGGCGACCGCCATGGGATCGCGGGCCAGAAACGGCGGTTTCTTGGTGAGCATCTCGTACATCACAATGCCGAGAGAATAGATATCGGTCTGGTGGTCGATCTTTTTTCCGAGAGCCTGCTCGGGCGACATGTATTCAGGCGTTCCCAGCGTGAACCCGGTCATGGTGATCTCGTCGGTGCGCGAGAATATCTTGGCAATCCCGAAATCGCTCAGTTTGACCACGTTGCTTTTATCAATCAGGATGTTCTGCGGCTTTATATCACGGTGGACCACGTTTTTGTTGTGCGCGTACCGCAGCCCGCGGCAGATCTGCTTGGAAAAATCGATGACCTCCGCTATGGGCATCTCCTTGCGTTCGGCGATATAATGGGCAAGATCCATGCCATCCACGAATTGCATGGCGAAAAACCGATAGCCCTCCTCGTCGCCGTACTCATAAATACTCACGATGTTCTGGTGCTGCAGGAGGGATATCGCCTTTGCCTCTATTTCGAACCGCTTGGCGAATTCGTCATCGCGGCCGAATTGGGGCGGGAGGACCTTGAGCGCCACAATGCGATTGAGCGGGTCCTGGATCGCCTTGTAGATGTCGCCCATGCCGCCTTTGCCGAGGCGCCCCAAAATCTTGTAATGGCTGATATAGGCAGGCAGCGGATCGGTATTTTTTTTAATGATATTCAGCATAGACCCCGCCGAAAAAGGTGAATACGTTATCGGGCGGCACAGCGCAGGCGGACCGCGCCTGCGGTTAAAATAATTAATCCGACGGCAAGAAAAAACAGCGCAGACCAGGCATCGTTTTCCATGAGCGGACGTTCAAGAAGGCAGACATGCTTGAAAAGGCTGAAAACAGGACGGGAAACAGTGAGATGCGACAAAAGACGGCCGATTTCGGTCATCCGGTCAAACGGGATAAGTATACCGGAGAAAAAAATCTGGGGGATGAAAATAATCGGCAGAAGCGTGATCGCCCTGCCGACACTGCCGGAAAACGAACTGATGCTAAGCCCGAGCAGAGCGCCGCCGGTCGTGCCGGTTAAAATAAGGAGCGCCGTAGATGGGGAAAGGGGGAAATTCCGGAAAAAAAGCCCGAGAAACAACCAGAACAGTCCGCTTTGAATGAGCGCGGCAACCATGGCAAGGGTTATTTTTGACGACAGGTACGCGGCCAGGGACAGTCCTGCCCGGTATTCACGGTCCAGAAGCCTCCATTCCCGGGCAATCTCCTGCGCCGCGTTGATCCCGGTGATCCAGATGGCCGAAATGGTCACGCAGAAATAAAAACTCATTGGTAAAAAGTTCGAGGAGCTCTTGAAGACAAAAGCAAGAAACAGCGCGATAAGAGGGGCCTGCAGCAGCAGAAGTATCAGGTTTCGGCGGTCCCGAAGCAATATCTTCGCATAGCGGACCAGGAGCATCAGGAACTGTCGCGGAGCGGAAATGGCGCGGGGCTTATGCACTTTTATCCTGGTAATGGATGCGGGAGGAGCGGAAGGCGCCGGCAGGTTTGTTGTACGAGCCGTTGCCGCAGCACCCGGTTTCCCCAGCTCCACCTGTTCATAGACATCGGCCAGCGATGTTTTACCGAATGTTGCCTCAAGTTCCGTGGGTTGGCCGGCAAATACGATGGAACCGCGGTGCATGAACACGATCCGGTCGCAGAATTCGATCTGTTCAAGGGTATGCGTGGTAAGCAGTATGGTGTGGCCGCGGTCGCAGATGCGGCGGAAGAGGCGCATGAACTTCCGTACCAGGCCGGGATCGAGTCCGGCCAGAGGCTCATCGAGAACGATAAGCGCGGGCGAAGCAAGAAGTTCCACGCCCAGATGGACCCGCTTGGCCTCACCTCCGGACAACCGCGCAATCCGCTGGCGGCGCACCCGGTCGAGTTCCAGGAGTTCCACCACCTCCTCAATGCGGGCATTGCGCTCCACATCGCTGCTGTCACGAGGGAGGCGCAAAAGGCTCTGCTCGTGAAACGTTTCGGCCACCGTTAGTTCCGGGTGAAGAAGGTTCTCCTGCGCCACATACCCGATATGCGAGGTAAACGCGCCAAGGAATTGTTTGAGCGGCAACCGGTTTGCATAGATACATCCGCCATGGATTTTCTGCCGGCCGCACAGCGCGCGCACCAGGGTTGATTTGCCGGCGCCCGACGGCCCAAGAATCGCAACGAACTCACCGGCAGGAGCCTCAATGGTCGCGTTTTCCAGAATGAACTTCTTTCCGGCGCGCACGGAAATCCCGAACGCTTCAAGCCGCAGGTGATTGCCCT
>JAFGOU010000234.1 GCA_016926315.1 Chitinispirillaceae bacterium | reverse complement strand
TCGTATCTGTTCTTTGTCAAAATTACCATCGGGGTACCGTCGATCTTTTTAAACGGGAATCATCGATCTTTTTCGTGGGAATAGGCAATCTGATTGAGTCGCCGGAATATTTCAGTTACCAGTAGTGTTTGTACGGCCTCGGTTTTTGTGCCGGTGAAATTATTGATAAAATCTTTATCAGGTTGGCATACCTCATAAACTGCATCTACGTTAAATGGCATCGGATTGGTGCAATATAGAGAAGAGCTACCGCCTGTTTTGCAGTCACCCATTAATAGATATGTATAAGAAGCTGGTTCATCGTGGCCTAGGTGTAAAAACTCGAAAGGATAGCTTACATGTGCGGATTCATACGCCTCCTTAATTGCCAGCAAAACTTCCGGAAATGTTTTGTCAATGCCGAGTGGATCATAGGTAAATGATGGCCCACCAAATTCACCCCCTCCAACTAAATTAACTCTTAGCATTTTTATATTCGGGTTCCATGCCTTCGCTTCATTCCAGTGTAGAGAATACGGAGATCCAAGATTAATCGTTGGTATTAACCTTAGGCCAAAAGCATCTGCTTTTTGGAATGCAGTTTTTATATTGTTTTTTAAAACAGCATAAGTATTATTATCTCCTGCCGTCAAATAAAATGTTCCCATTATATAGTTATAATGATTGTTTTTTGCTCGAACCATAAAGTCATCAAGGCTGCCGTCACCGTACTTTTGATTTCCTGTATGGATATACGCGATCCTAATAGAATTCAATTGCATCGTATTCCAAGTATAACCAAAACTTAAATTCGGTAACAAAAACAATAACCCCAGAGAATAAAACAATTTGAGCAATGTAGCATAACACCCATTTTTCCTCATTTGATCCTCCGATATATGGTTTGAAGAAGATGTTGACAATGCGGCGGTGTGCCGCCGCTGCAGTTAACGTTTATTTTTCTAGATTTGCTATCGATGCGCCCATTATCGATAACATTGTCAGAATCAGGACCTGTGCTGAGCAGCGTCGAAGCATACCCAGGATTATCAGGATGAGCAGGATAAAAACAGCACCCATTCCTTTTCCACATTCTGGCTTTTTCTTTCATCCTGCGCATCCTTTCATCCTGACCATCCCGATTCAGACATTTTCCGATGCACCCGGTATCGAGTCCCCCGCCATAGTCCCATGTTTTCGGGACGAAGGCGGGTAACACTAACTGAAGGGTCCGGCAACCAACTACTTGCAGTGAGTCGGCACCAGCGCTGTATTGGACTGCGAAACTAACCATATCACTATTCATGCTTTATGGTCGGGTTGGATCATATTTCGAAGTGATATAATAAACATAATCACCTGCTAGTGTTCCAAAATATACTTTTGTCTGTGAAGCTTGGGCTGCAAGTATAGTTGCAAATACTCTTTGATATTTTTTATCATCGTTATTAAAATTCGACAATTTTAATTTCATCCAAGGTTCAGCTTCTTTGATTTTAATCCAAATCTCAGAAGCATCTGAAGTCACCGGAAAATAGATTTGGTCAGGTGTGCCAAAAAGATCAGCAAAAGTAATCGTGCAAAATGCCATCAAAATTATTAAAAATGATTTTTCCATAATATCCTTTCCGATATGCCGTTTTATCGGCATCAGCTTTGTATTGGCCCGCTCGATATGTTTTAAAATGCTTTTTTGCCTTTTCGTTTAATGCTGCTATGCCTTTGACGCTATGCAGTTAATGCCGTTGACTCCCATGCCTTTGACTTTTCCGACATTCACTACATTTCGCTCAGGCACTCCCGCCGTCTGCCGGGCCAATGCGGCGGTGTGCCGCCGCTGCAGTTGGGCGCATAATTTTTCCAGCTTAGCTATCGATGCGCCCAGATATCGATAGACTGGTTGACGATTGTTTGCTCGGCAACCGGCTACTTTACAGCGAGCCGGAACAGCGCCTTGGTTGGCCCGCATCAGCATAATCATTCTGGTTGAAGCATAATATTATTGGCTTTTTGCCAAGGTGGCATAGACGTATCACCTTTTGTAATTGTTACTTTTCGACCATTTACGTGTGCAGCTAATAAAGTTGCATAAATTTCCTTTATCCACGGCAATTCGCTTTGACGAAAAATAAAGGAACAATGAGGCGATCCGAGGTCACTCCAAATGTAATTACCACTATTGTCAAGTAATACAACACGGATATTGTATGTATTACCTGTCCAAGTATCCTTTTCAAGATACAATTCTTTAACTTTTCCTGTAATTTGCTCGCCAACAGCACCAAAAGATGTTGCTGCAAATGCCAATAAAAGTAATAAACATAAGCGTTTCATATTTTCGATTTCCTCCGCTATGCCGTTTCATCGGCATTGCTTTGTATTGGCGTGCCCGGCGCATTCATAACACCTCGGATTCAGCAAATCCAACATCCCCACCAACGTGCCTTTGACTTTATGCAGTTTTAATGCGTTTTTACCGTTATGCCGTTGACGTTATGCCTTTAATGCCGTTTTACAGTATTTGTCGGAATCAATTCCTACTAGTGCTTCAATTCCGTAAATCTGTTATCCAAAATGCCTTTAATGCTTTTATGCCTTTTTTCTCTTCATGCCGCCGCTTTATCTCTGCGCCGTAAAGCCACGCCAATAAGATCCTGTGCAGTCTGCACAGCATGCGTTTTTGCATGTTGTGCTGCACCCGTTGTTTATTACTGCACCCGACTATTATCAGGTGAGCTGCCTTCTAACCTTCATGATTTCAATGGTTTATTGTTTCTTTCCAGGCCTCTCCTTGTTGATAATTCCTGATCCAATGATCGTAGTCGCTACGCTTATTATAGGTAATCATTTTTTTCTCGTGGTTTTCAAAGACCCTTACCATGGCAACCGCATCAGTAATGTTTGCAACCATCAAAGCGCCATGTTCGGTAAATGCCTTTGGAAGGTATCTGTTGCCGCCATGCAATTTTGAGGTCGCATTTTGCGACCTCAAGAAGGAGTGCTCCTGAACGGTCAGCTTGAACATAAAATCGTCGGGAAACCGGTGGATATTCCGTTTGAGCTGTTCATTCAACCGTTTGGTCGTTACGCCATAAAGCGCTGCAAGATTCGAATCAAGGATGACCTTCTGACCCCTGATGGAGATTATCAGAGATTCAATTCTGGCCGGTGGAAAAACATTTTTATTTTCAAGTGTATCTTTCATGCTTTTTTTTCCATCAAATCCAGCGGGCTTTGTATTGGTTTTGCGTCCGGCAAGGTGATATGGGTATAGATCATGGTGGTTCGCACATCACCGTGGCCGAGCATCTCCTGGACCTGGCGGATGTCGTACCCTGCCTGGAGCAGGTGCGTTGCGTATGAATGGCGCAGGGTGTGCGCGGTGGCGCGGCGGGTGATGCCGGCTTTTCTGACCGCGTCCTGCATCTGCCTCTGGAATACGGTTGCGTGGATATGGAACCGTTTTTTCGTCAACCCGTTGTCGATTTCCGTCAGTTCCCGGGCAGGGAACAGCCAGTACCAGCCGAAATCCCTTGCTGCTGCGGGTGATCTCCGTTCGACCTCTTCGGGCAGGAAAACACCGTCGTATGCTTCGTCCCGGCAATCACGGTCAAATTGTCTCTTGTTCCGGCCGATCAGCTCCTGCAGTTTGGATATGATGCTTTTGGGCAGCGGCAGGGTCCTGTCCTTGTCACCTTTCCCGCCTTTCACGGCAAGTTTTTTATCTTCAAATCTGATGTCCTGTACCCGAAGGCTTAATGCCTCGTTCAACCGCAGACCGCATCCGTATAAAAGTTCAGCGACAAGCCGGCTGGTTCCATCGAATGCAGATAACACCGCCCTGACCTCGTCAATTGACAATACCTCAGGAAGCCGCCTCCCCTGTTTTGCCCGCATGGTGCCAGCCATGTTATCGAACGGAATGTCGAGGACATTCCTGTACATGAACAGCAGGGAGTTGAACGCAAGGTTCTGTGTTTTTGACGAAATACGGCCGGTGAGCGCCAGATGCTCAAGAAACATGCGGGCGTCGGATGAACGCAGCGTGGCAGGGTCGCGATGCTTCATGAATGCCCGAAAGCGTCGAATCCAGCCGGTGTAGTTCCGAAATGTGGAAGGCGAATAGTGCTTGAGTTTGATCGCTTTTTCCACTGAAGCAATTACCGCGTCCCAGGAGTCGGCGGCAACTGCGGCAGCAGGTTCGGGTGGCGTAACCGGTTGATCGTGTTTTTGGAGGCAAGCATCAAGATAGAGTCTGACCGCCTTTTCTGCCTGTTCCCTGCGCCAGGGTTCCTGGACTTTCTGCTCAAGGTGCGAAAGGAAGAAGGGAACGGTGGTTGAGGAAGATTCCGGAAAACCGGTAGTGGCGCAGAACTGGAGGTAGTGCCGGAGCCAGAGGTGGAAGAAGGGGCGGTGACGTAGAGGGAGGCCGGAGCGCTCAAGGGCCTGGTTAAAGAGCAGGTCCTGAGCAGAAGGCCGATTCTGCTTTTTTTCTGCGGCAACGTTCATGGTCGAGACAGAGCACAGAGATGCACGATCCATTTTTCACCCGCAATTGTTGCGTGCCGGTTATTGCTGAATCCTCTGTCGCCCGCGTTTCGCAGTGCTGGTGCTGTGTTCCTGTTGTTCTTCCCTGACGCGAAATACGCGCGAAATTTTCCTATCGTTGTAATATAAGGCGGATTATTGTACGGCGCAAGATTTTTTTATTTTTTTTCGGGCCGCGGCGCGGTTCCCTTTCCCTTCCGCTTGACGCGCGCCTTGATTTCCTTTCAGGTCGAACCCGGGGACGAGGTCGCCGTTGAGGTGCCGTACGCCAGCGATACCGGGCGTTTTTTCTGCCGCCCGCCGGGATCATCGTACGTTCAGCAGGGTACCGCACCGGTCAACGACTGCCCGTATCGCCGGGAATGCTTCGAGCCGGTCCAGAACGTTTTGCAGCCTCTTGAACGCGATGGGAACGTACTCCCGATACCGCGTCTTGCCCTGATGGATGGAGAGATTGCCGTACGCGCCCAGCGCCTGCATGAGCCGCTGGGCGGCGCATATACCGAACGAGCGGCGGTCAACCCGGAGGGGCGCGGGCAGCGTGCCGTAATGGAGGAACAACCGGTCGATGGTGCCGGGAGTCAGCGCGGAAACGTACGGATCGTACAGCAGGGACGCGACGTCGTACGCCGGGGGGCCGAGCCGGGCCCCCTGAAAATCGACCAGCCGCAGGCCGCTGCCGGCAATCATGATGTTTTCCGACTGGAAATCACGGTGAACGAAACAGGACGGCAACGCGGCCGCCTCAGCGGCGAGCGCCGTACGCTCTTTCTCCCAGGCCACGGTCAAAAGCCGCTCCTGGCCGCAGAAGTCGATCACGCAGCGCCGCGCGAAATAGTCGGTCTCCCACATGAAGGTTTCGAAATCGAGCGACCGCGAGGATATGGTGGCGGAAAGCCGGGTATCGAGCTTCTGCCACCGGGCAAGAAGGTCGAGCGTTTTCCGGTAGATGGCGTCGAGCGCGTCCGGGTCATTGGCGTGACGATCGCCGTACGTCCTGAGCGTTTCGGTGCCGAGGTCCTGTTCGAGGATGAGTCCGTGCCGGGCGTCGGAAAAAAACAGGCGGGGAAAGACGTCCAGGTGGTCCGAGAGCTCGGCCGGAATGGCAAGAAACCGCGGCCAGTCTTCGTCGCTGCCGTCCCACACGATCAGGATATACGACGGTTCTTTGTTTTCAGGATTGCTCACCCGGTAAAACAGCCGCTGCGATCCGGCCTGACCGGCAAGCGAGACATGCCACCGGCCCTCGTGAAACCCGGCAAGGTGCTCCGCAAGAAACGAACGCTGCGCCGGTGTCAGGTCGACGTCAGGTGCCAAACGACACCTCTCCGAAGGGCGTCACCAGGCAGCGGTCGATCACGGCGCCGGGATCGACCCGCGCGCCGGCAAGAACGATGCTCCGCTCCATGCGCGCAACCAGGGGGAGATCGGGCGTCTCGACCCAGGAGTACGGCCCGAGACGTTCCACCACAAACGGCGGGAGATCGCGGTGAAAGCATTTTTTCGTCCCGCGGTCGACATGCAGGCACTCCGGCAGGTCGGGATCATACACATTGTCAATCGCGTCGAAATGCGCCGCGGCAAGGCTCGATGGCGTCCCGACGTCGCGCCAGTAGCAGGAATCCACGATCGGCACGCCGACGCCGGCGCCCGACGCCGCCGCGCGCGCCCACACCGGCACGATGGAGAAATCGTCAGGCTGGAGGAGGTCGAGGAACTCCCGCCGGTACACTGCCGCGCCGATGAAATCCGCCGCCTCATCGGAACCGGTATCCGCGCCGTCGATGGGCAGGCCGCGGTAGTTGCCGTCCCGCCGGTCGTACCGGATGGTGCCGGTGCCTGCCGCCGGTGTCGCGAGCAGGCAGGCGAGGCGATCGCCGGCTGTAAAATCCCGGATGATCCGGCCGGGGTCGAACCGGTAGAGGATATCGACATTGCAGACAAAGAACAGGTCATCATGCGCGAGAAACTCGCGTGCGAAAAAAAGTCCGCCGCCGGTCCCCCTGATGACGCCGTCTTCGTGAAACAGGGTATAGGGAACAGCGGACCCTTCGCGATGCTCTTCCAGGCGCTCGTGCAGGTAGTGGGAGTTGACGCCGATCGCGCCCATTCCGTGCGAGACGCAGAATGACAGCGCCCGGTCGATCAGCGGCTTTCCGCACACCGGCACCAGCGCTTTGGGAATATGCCGGGTG
>JAFGOU010000233.1 GCA_016926315.1 Chitinispirillaceae bacterium | reverse complement strand
TCTGCGGGGTGACCAGGCGCAGGCGCTGGTCGAATACCGGCGAGTTGAGCTGGAACGGCGTTTCACCCCACACCTGCTGCGCCATTTCGCCGGAGTAGTAATTTTTCAGGGTCCATTCGATAAGTATGGCGTCGCCGGGCTGGAGCGACTTGAAGACCACCTGGTTCTCGTTCTGGTCGGCGGGCACCTGGTTGCCGTCGGCCTTGAGGGTAAGGGCACGGTCGATCACGCAGGTCTGGAAGTTGCTGTTGTAGCCGCACTGGTACTCCTTCCAGTTGTCAATCGCCTTCTGCGTGCCGAGGTACACGGCAAGGAACTGCCGCTCTTTGGAGCACCTGCTCGGATAGTAGAAAATATCGTCGATATACCCGAGGATGGCGCCGGTTTCGAAATCGCGCCGGTCCCAGGAGGCGCTGTTTTTCAAGAGCGATTCGATGGAGGGCAGGGGGGCGAGCGAATCGAGTCCGGGCTTGTCCTTCATCCGGCGCAGGTTGTCCCATGCGTTGAAATCGTCGCTCGTATAGGCGATGGCATCGGCGTAGGCCTGTTCCGCGCGCCTGTTGTCGCTCGCGGCTTCGAGGACCGATCCCTTGAGGTTAAGGATCGCCGAGCTTGCAGGCATGATCGCCTCCGCTTTTTCGAGCAGGGTGAGCGCTTCCGCGTGTTTTTTGGCGTAGAGGGCAAGCTTGGAGAGGTAAAACCAGGCATTGGCGTCGATCGGCTTATAGACAAGTCCCGTGGTGATGGTACGGACGGCCAGATTGATATTCCCGCTTTTAAGGGCGATCTGCGAAAGGGTCTGGTAGAGGTCCGTGCTGGTACGGTCGTGTTTCAGGTAGGTTTCGATGGTTTTTTTCGCCTTGCCGACATTTCCCTGCTCGACAAACGACGAAGCGAGAATGGATACCGCCAGGCTGTTGGACCGATGATTTTTTTCAAGCCGCGCGAGCCCGTCGAGTACGGCGTTGCGGTTGTTAAGACTGACGTTGGCGGTGAGGAGCTGATATTCGGCGGTAAACGACGACCGGCAATGAGGGGGCGATTGTTCGATAAAACGGACGATGCGCTGCGCGTCCCCGGAAGCGGCGATGGTGGAGAGTTCAACGGTCCATGCGCCGATCTGGTCCGGAGCGGCGCGATACGCCGTTTTCGCAACGGTCTGGGCCTCGGTGTGTTTTTTCGCGCGCCAGAGCGACTCGCGCAGGAGCATGTGCAGAAGAGCGCTTTTGGGATAGCGCCTGATCCAGGATCGGAGGAGCTTCTGGTTGTCATCGGTGGATTCGGTGCCGTTGTAGAAGTGCATGAGCAGGAGCGCGGCATCCACGTCATCGGGATTTTTTTTCAGGCGGCTGCCAAGGACCGTGACCACCGAGTCGACGATCGGCTGGGGCCTGACATCAACCGGCGCCTCAGTTGCCGGAGCTGCCTTTGCGGGCTGGAGCGAAACCTTCAGGTTCTTTAGCGGGGCGTATTTTTTGTCGAGAAACCGTAGGGAGAAATTCGAAAGTTTGACGTCATCGCCGGATCGGGTGCCCCATTCGTGGCCGAGTTTTATAAGCAGGGGGTTGCTTCCCTTAAAGAGTTTCACCCGCTGAATGAACATGTCGCTGCCCGTGTTCCTGAAGATTGAATCGGCAATCACGACCGTGCCGTTTAAAAGGACCTTGAACATACCTGATGCACCGAAGGCGAGCAGCGCCTCCTGGTCGGCCGGACTTGCGATCGCGCTGTAGAAGTAGTTCACTGCATTGCTGACCGGCAGGTGGTTTTCGACAAAGATCCATGGGGAGGTAGGCGCTGACACCAGGGAATGCCATTTCGCCCGGTTGCCGTCCTTCCCCGGGTAACTTTTGGTGAAATCAATTTCGGTCTCCGGGGGGAAAATCCTGTTATATCCCGAATGGGAGATGTTGTCAAACGGGCCGATATACTGCCAGTCAAGGATACACCCCATGTCACGGATGATCGATGTGGCTTTTTTCACGTTTCCGTCATTGAGATGGCGTGCCGCAAGATCCTCCTGGCTCTGGCCGCTGAAAAGGCCGGGCGTTTTCGCGAGCAGTCCTATCACCCGGTACCCTTCCTTCATCTTGCGGCCCCATGCCATGCGGCTGAACTCCGCCACCTTCATGAGCGGGCAGGAGACGTACAGTTCGTTTCCATCCTTACAATATGAAATAAAAAAATTCCGGCATGCTCCAGAGTCGTTACCGAGATATGAATCAACTTCCGACAACCCGCGGTACGCCTCCCCTGCAATCGCCGGATCGCCGGAGCCGCTGTTCGCCGAAAATATCACCCGGGCCTCTCCGGGTTTATTGTTCAGCAGCAGATGCCATCCCCTGGTGTTCGGAGATGCCGAGGAAAAGGAACTGGCCGTCACACAGAACAGGGCGACGAATAGGAAGCACAGGGTTACAGTAATCGGTCTGCGGCAAGGGTGCATGAAGGAAGGTTCATCTGGTAACCGGTGACACCGTTCAGAGTGAACGGTATTGCATCTCTGCAGTTTGGTTTCAAAGATACTCATGATGAAAGCTCGACACTCCCCTTAAACGAAATTTCTGCAGGACCGGTCATACAGACCGGACTCGTGAGATTTCCGTCCCACTCTAAGAAAAGATCGCCGCCCAGCAGGTGAACGGTGACATTGTTACCATGCAGTTGATTGATGACGCCGGAAACAACGCTCGCGCATGCGCCGGTACCGCATGCCTGGGTCTCGCCGCAGCCCCGCTCCCAGACCCGCATCTGAATTTCCGTGTCAGAAAGTACCTTTATGAATTCAACGTTTGTTTTCTTCGGGAAAAAATGGTGATTTTCGATTTTCATTCCCCAGGTATGCACGAGATCATCCGTTATCTCGTCGACATAGATGACCGCATGGGGGTTTCCCATTGATATCGCCGTGATTTTAAATAGGTTACCGTCGACCTCCAGGTTGCGCATGATAACCTGCCCCGATGGCTGAAGGGTTGGAATTAAGGGAGCATCAAGGATCGGGCAGGACATGGTAACGCGGACGAACTCATTGTCAGTAAATGAAGTAGAGATGAGCCCTGCCCCGGTATCAAAAGTAAGAGACTGATTACTTGAAAGATCCATCAATCTCGCGTAGAGCGCGCAGCAACGGATCGCATTACCGCACATCTCTGCCTCAGAGCCGTCACTGTTGAATATCCGCATCTGAAAATCAGCCCGTCGATGTGATACGGGAAGAATCAGCACCACGCCGTCCGCGCCGATACCTTTACGGCGATCGCAGAGCCGTACCGTC
>JAFGOU010000232.1 GCA_016926315.1 Chitinispirillaceae bacterium | reverse complement strand
CCCGTGCCTGGAGATCAGGCGGTCGAGCGAATCGATCGCCTTCATAAACGGGATTTCCTTGTTGTAATCCGTCGTGCCGAGCTTTTTCGTACCTTTGAACATCATGTGTTCGTACATATGGGAAAGGCCGGTATATCCCGAGGATTCATACATCGATCCGACAAAGTAGTAGAGCCGGCAGGAGACCACGGCCACGTTGGTGTCGGGTACCACGATTATCCGCAGGCCGTTTTTAAGCGTATCGTAGGAGACCGGGACCTTGATCTCCGCGGTAACGACGCCTGTCGCCAGTAAGGCGAGGGTACAGGCGGACAGGAACAGACGTTTCATTGGCATGCAACCCCATGGGTTAGAAGGTGGTTCGTGATCATGCAATAAAAATAGTTCCGGCTGTCTTTTAAAGGCGAGACATGACCATTTCCGTCATCAGCTCTTTCGACAATTGCACCGGGTGGTTCCTGTTGCCCGCGGCTTCAACGATTCCGGCGACATCGTTTTCTGCAATGCCGAATGCGGAAAGGCGGGGGATTTGCAGCCGTTCGACCAACGATTCGAGCGATGAGATGAGCGCCGCGCAGCCCGCGGCGGTCGAGGACTTCGCGCCCGGTGAAAGGAGACGTCCGGCCGCGGAGTATTTTTTAAGCGCCGGGTGCGTGGGAATGCTGCGCTCAAGCTCGCGAATCGTGATCCGGATGGAGGGTAGCAGGAGGGTCCCGCATATCACGCCGTGCGGAACCGGAAAAAAAGCGCCCAGGGGCGACGCCATGCCGTGCACCACTCCGAGTCCCGCGTTAGCGAGCGCAATGCCGGATACCAGCGCAGCCCAGGCCATGCCTGCGCGGGCCTCGGTGTCGTCCGCTCCGTTTTCAAACGCTCTTGCCAGGAACACCGGCACGCCGGGGAGCGCGCGTTCGATAAGCGCATCGGTAAATGGCGTGGCCCTGGGCGATACGTACGCCTCGATAAGCTGGGTGAGCGCGTCCATGCCGCAGGCCGCGGTAATGGACGGCGGACAGGAGAGGGTGAGGTCGGGATCGACAAGTGCGATGTCGGGAACGAGGTTCTCGTGCCGGAGCGATTTTTTGTAACCGCCCGGTCCGGTTCTGCTTAACACCGAGTTTGCGCTCGCTTCGCTGCCGGTGCCTGCCGTGGTCGGCACCGCGACAAAGGGTACTTTACAGCCGGGATGCTGTTTCGTGCCGATCTCTTCGAGATAAACGGTTACGCTCCCGCCCAGGGGGAGCATGGCCGAGATCGCTTTTCCCGCATCGATCGCACTGCCGCCGCCGACCGCGATCACCGCGTCGAATTTTCCTCCCGCGTGATCCCTGACCACCGCATCGACAAGATCGGGCGACGGCTCGCCGGAAACGGTCACCTGCAAAAACCGGATGTTTGCGTTTTCGAGGGAAAGGATGATCCGGCCGACGGTCTCCTGGTTATGCGCGATGCTTCGGCTCTGCACGACCAGCAGATGATGACCGAAGGGGGCGGCGAGTCCGCCGATGTTCCGGATTGCTCCAGCGCCAAAGACGATTTTTGGCGTCCGGGCAAGGGTAAACGGATTTCCCGTGGTCATGGCCTGATCCCCTGGTACGGGATTCCTATTCTCGGCTCCGCCATCCATGGCGCGACCGTATCACGCCAGACCGCATAATGAACGGTCTGTTTATGGGCTGCCGCGGACTCGCTTGAATCGTATGCCTCGTAGAGCATGAAGGAGGTCGGGTCCTCCGCGTTGCGGAGCACGTCAAAGCGCAGGTTGCCCGGTTCCCTGACCGAACATTCGTGATTGGCGATTGTTGCCTTGATGAAATCATCGACGTGGTCTGACACCACCTTGACCAGCACCGTGGTAACGATCATCGTTGCCTCCTGTGGATGAAGAGGAAAAGATAGTATCGTCATAGGGACGGTGTCAAACATTATATTATAGTTCTGCCATGCCCCGAAAAGCACGAATCGATCATGCCGGTCTTACCCATCATATCATGGCCCGGACCTTCAATGATATGGTTTTGTTCAAAGACGACGCTGACCGGGCGTATTATTTACTCTGCTTAACGCGACGGATCAAGGAGACCGGCTTTATCTGTTACGCTTGGGTGTTCATGGACACCCATGTCCACCTGCTGATACGGACAACCGGGCAGCCATTATGGAAAGTGATGAAGCCGCTTAATGGTGATTATGCGCATTACTATAACAAAAAGTATCATCGCCGCGGCCCGCTCTTTTCCGATCGTTTTAAATCCATCGCCACCCAGGAGCAGAATTATCTTGAGCGCCTTATCCGGTATATACATTTGAATCCGATCCGGGCCGGGGTATGCAAAACCATGGACCAGTTGGATCGATATCCGTGGAGCGGCCACCGATCGATCATGGAGAATGATGGCAATGGTTTTCAGGAGATACAACAGGTAGTGCGGCGGTTTGGCAAGCGGATAGACGTGGCACGGAAAAGGTATCGGGAGTTCATTGCTGCCGGAGTATCCGAGAAAGGCGACGATGCAATACTACGAATGATCCGGGCGAACAATGCCGGGAAACGGGATAGGAATACTTCCGGACTCTGGGTGATTGGCGATGCGGCCTTTCAAAAGGCGGTGATTGAAAAGGATGCGCAGATCCGGTTGACTGTGGCACGGCACCAGCGGGAAGGTCTTTCTTTAGATGACGTGTTGAATGAAATCGCGCGAAAAACAGGACTCGATGCGGGATTGATAAAGGCGATATCGAAAAGAACACCGCAGGCACTGGCGCGAAAGATTTTTTGTTATCGAGCGAGAATGCTTGAATATTCGACCATGGAAATCGGTCGATTTCTTGGTATTCAGCAGGCAGCGGTATCGAATGCAGCGCGTCAGGGCGCGGCACTGGCAAAAATACGGCAAATTACCTTGCAATAGGAGTACTCGATAGGGTAATGATTGACACTGCCCTTTGGTCTTGGCCTATCGCATTGACAAAACTGCCAAATTATATTAAAATAGTATTATCTTCTTTACCGAAGGGGTAAAATAAGTGGCTGGCGTTAGCGGCCTGCCTGCCGAAGTCTCGGCGCAGGCAGGGAAAGAAGTTGAAAGAATGGGTGTCTGCAAAGAATCTTTTTGTATACACACGCCCGTTTCAGAAAAATCAAAATATCTATCAGTTTACCAAGGATGTCTCTATCATGTCTAAAAACAGCTATTTCTCGATGGCTGTTTATGCCTTTTTCATCGTCCTTTTACCATTTCGAAACCTGATCTGCTCGCAATGGGAACAGACAAGTGGAATGGAAGGAATGGGGATTAGCTGCCTTTCCACCCAAGGAAACACTATTTATGCTGGAACATACAAATCAGGTGTTTTTGTTTCAACTGATAACGCAGAAAAATGGACACCATTACATAATAGTTTTATCGGAAAATCCATAAACAGTATTGCGATAAAGGGCTCGTACATTTTTATCGGCACCCAAGACAATGGCATTTACGTATCTGGCGATGGCGGTAACAATTGGACACGGCCGGATTTTATTGATAGCAGGGTAATATGTTTATATGCAAACGAAAATAACATATTTGCAGGCACCCGAAGCAAAGGTGTCCTTATTTCATCGGACGATGGTCGAAGTTGGTCGCAACGTATTACCGGGTTGGATACCACATGGATTCATTCAATTACTCAAAATGGCTCAAACATTTTTGCCGGAACCTGGGGTGGTGGCATATTCCGCAGTTACAACGATTGCTTGCATTGGTCGAAAATCAATAGCGGGTTAAAAAATTTTTGGGACGATAGGTCAATGCGTATTTATACGTTTGCCGCGCATGGGGGGGCTATCTTTGCTGGTACTTGGGGGAAAGGTATTTTCGCGTCATCAGATGACGGTGATAATTGGAATCAAATAACAATGGGACTTAAAGACTTATTCATTACTTCCATGGCCATTGAACAGGACTGGTTTTTATTTAGTACGCTATATGATGTTTACTTTTCGGGGATGGTTGGGTATTCCTGGGAAAAAATATCAAATGAAGGATTACCCGAATACCCGGGAATCAATGCCTTGATAATCACGGATACTCTTGTCCTGATAGGAACCAAAAACGGAGTCTTTAAACGCTCCTTAAAAAAAATCATTGCTTCTTATAGAAACGAAGAAACATATACCAGAACCGGCAAAGAATATTCGGCAACCTCATCAACTGAAAAACAGAGGGGCAATGCATCTCTTTCGATTAGAGCGGGCAACTCTATGGGGTATTTAATTGGCGGAGGCCTGCAGTTTGGTCATCTGGAAATTCATCTTGGATCGGGAAAAACATTTTATTACGGAGCAGCAGTAACGACCTATACGCCGGCTACGATTAAAAACAGGATGTATGCTTATGGCTATGTAGGGGTCCTTGGTCTTGGCCAGGTTTCTGACAAAACTCAAGTTCTATATGGCATATCAAGTATAATTGGATACCGGTTTTGTTTGTTTAAAGCAATCACCATTAATGCAGGACTTGGCCCTTGCCTTCCATTTAATCCAACAGTCAAGACCCAGTATTTGGAAGCAAAATACGTGTTTTGGGTAACCAATGATTTGAGTATCGGGGTACTGTTTTAGAAAAGTCAACAACCAGGCGAAGTCCGCAGCACCTTAATTTAACGAGTGGTGCGAAGGGAAATGGAGAACCGGGATCTGCCGGGTACTTTGATTTATTTGGAAAACAGGCCAACACCTGCCACCGATAGATTAATCAGCCTGTTCAGTGATATGCGGTTACCGTAGATTTGTCAGAATGGATCTGTGCTTCAAACGGTGCTGGATGAATTTTGGATGGTACGGTAACGCGCCCACCGCCGGAACGGCGATGGTGCATAAACCGGCGAAGCATCCGGCGCATACTATTTTCTTTTCATGAATCCGATCCGCCTCGCACTCTGTCAAATCCGTCCTTCCCGCGACTGCGCCGGAAATATTGAACGCGCGTTCGACATGATCTCCACTGCTGCAGCCAAAGGACGCGATCTTGTCATCCTTCCGGAGATGTTCTATCATCCCTACGAACTTGCTGAAATAAAAAAGCTTGGCGACATGAGCGGCCTTCTGCCACGGTTTCAGGCTGCGGCGCGTAACGACGGCGTTTTTATCTGCACCGGCTCCCTGGCGATCAAAAGCCCTCCGGGTCTTACCAATACCGCATTTCTCATCGACCCGTCGGGTACCGTCATCCTGACCTACAGCAAAACGCACCTGTTCGAAATGTACCATGAAAAGGTAAACGTGCAGGAATCCGCGGTGTTCTCGGCAGGGAACGATTTTCCGGTGTCGAAATCCAGGCTTGGCACGATCGGCATGTTGATCTGCTACGATATCCGTTTTCCCGAGGCTGCCCTGAACCTGGCGCTTGCGGGGGCGGAGCTTCTGATCGTTCCGGCCAATTTCAACCAGGTCACCGGTCCGGCCCACTGGCAGGTCATGCTCCGGGCGCGCGCCATGGAAAACCAGGTTTTCCTTGCCGCGGTATCGCAGGCGTTGAATCCGGATGCCAGCTATGCGGCGTACGGCCACTCCATGGTGGTTTCTCCCTGGGGAGACATCATGGCTGAAGCGGGTGATGATGAAGAGATCGTCTTTGCTGATCTCGACCCGCGCATGATTGAAGCGATACGAAAAAAACTGCCCCTGCTTCGGAACCGGAGATCGGACCTTTTCGGGAAGTAGCAAAAGAATAATGCATTGTGATTTCATAAATTACCTGAATACTACCTTTGTTGTTCACTGGCGTGAACATCCTTTTATGAAAAACAAGCAAAATTAATAAAAAATAGCTATATTATGTTCACAAACGCTATTGAGGAGGGTCTGGGGGGACCTGTACCAATTATGATCAATATATTTGAATATCAGAACTACCGGCTCTATCTGAAAGACTATTACAATGAGCAGAAGAGTACCAAAAAGTACTTCTCCTATCGTTATTTTAGCAAAAAGGCCGGAATCAACGCCTCAGCCTTCCTTTATTATGTCATCGAGGGAAAGCGCAACCTTACCAAAAGCAGCATCGAAAAGATCTCCTCGACCATCGGCCACTCGAAAGAGGAGAACGATTACTTCGAGAATCTGGTGTTTTTCAACCAGGGGAAAACCATCGCGGAAAAGGCGATGTACTATTCGCGGATCGTCGAGTGCCGCAAGCCGCTTGATATCAAGACCATCGACAAGGACCAGTACGAGTTTTATTCAAAGTGGTATCACAGCATCGTCAGGGAGATCGCCTGCATGATCGATTTCAAGGACGATTACGCTGTTCTCGGTTCGTATCTGGTGCCGGCCATCGGCGCAAAAGAGGCCCAGGCGTCCATCGACCTGCTTGAGCGGATCGGTCTTCTCGAACGCGACGAAAACGGCCTGTATCATCAGACCGATGCGGTGATCGGCGTAAAACCCGCGGGCCATGACGCGTTCGTCATAGAAAAGTTCCAGCTCGAAATGCTCGATCTGTCGCGCAAATCGTTTGACGAAGTGCCGCGCAGCGAGCGGCTGAGCGCTTCCACCACGTTCAGTATTTCAAAGGCGACGTTTGAACTGTTCAAAATGAAGACCCGCGAATTCAGGAAGGAGCTTCTCGAAATCGCCAAACTCGATAACGAGCCTGACCGTGTGTACCAGTTTACGTTCAACCTTTTCCCGGCGACGCGGAGCATTGATGATGAAAAGAGATAAAACCGATATCCCGCGCAGTGCCGCAGCAATAATCGCCGTCTTCCTGGTTGCGTTCGGGCAGTGGGGTTGCATACAGGCGCCGCTTACCGGCGGCGGGTCCGACACCGAAATAAGCGGGCGCATGGTTGCAGCGACAGGGGAGAGCGCTGCCGACGCGATCGTCGCGCTCATCGACACCGGGTACGATCCCGCCTTCGACGGACCGCTGCCGGAGAATCAGTACGATACGACCGACCTTCAGGGGAATTACCATTTCGACAGCGTCGACGCCGGAAGCTACAATCTGTGGGCAAGAAACCAGCCTGGCGACGAGCAGGTGCTTGTCGGCAATGTCGTTGCGGTTGATAAGAAAGAAACCCGGGTGCATGACGAGGCGCTCAAGGCGCCGGCGTTCATCAGGGTCCTCCTGCCCGACAGTCTGGCGGGTGTTCAAGGGCGGTTGTCGGTTCCCGGCACCATGCTCTCCATCGAAACTACCGGTTCGGGCAGCGTCGTCGACCTTCCCGCGGTTCCCCAGGGGGTCCTGGCGAGTATCAGGTTCAGGGTGGAGAAGAGCGACGCGCCCACGGTCCTTTTTACCGGCGTCAAGATCGTATCGGCCGATACGATCACGCTCAATCCCTATAATGAAGTTTCGGGCAGGATTTTCGAATCGGTACAGACGGTTTCCGGCGCGATGGTGACCCTTATCCCCTCCGGTTACAACCCGGCGTTCGAAGGTGCGTTGCCCGGCAAACTGCGCGCAGCGACCGGCGTGGATGGCGTATACCATATGTATAATATCGACCAGGGGTCGTACACGCTTTTCGCGGCCAGGGGTGCAAAAATCATCTACCCCGGGGTGACGATAGACTCGCGAAAATCAATTGCTTTTACCGATGTTACGATCAAGGGCACCGCGACCATCATCGTACCGCTTCCCGACAGCCTGCAATCCGCTGCCGGATTCGTGTACATGCCCGGAACCTTGTCGTCGGTCCGGAGCGCTGCCGGCGCAACGAGCGTCCGGTTTGACTCGCTTGCCCAGGGAACGTATCCGAACATCGTTTACCAGAGCGACGCTTCCGATCCCGCCATCGTGTTATTCACGAACGTGGTGATCGATTCGGCAGGGCTCTTCGTGCTCGACCCGTACACGGCATGGCAGCGCGAGGCGCGGGTGACCTTAAACACGACCGCTGCAGGGGCGAACGTCACCGAAACGGTTTTTGGTTTTCCCGTGCTGGTCAGATTGACCTCCGCGGAACTTGATTTCAGCCAGGCGCGCCGCGAGGGCGAGGACCTTCGTTTCGTGCGCACCGACAACTCGCCGGTACCGTTTGAAATCGAATACTGGGACAGCGCGACCGCGACCGCCGCGGTATGGGTGAGTGTCGATACGGTGCGGGGCAACTCCTCGGCCCAGAGTCTCAGGATGCTCTGGGGGAATCCTGCGGCAAAGAAAACGTCCAGCCCGGCCCGGGTATTCGACACAGCGCACGGATTCCAGGGGGTCTGGCATTTCGGCGAGGCGGGCGGTGACAACAAGCGCGACGCCACGGCAAACAACTTTGTCGGCACACCGGTGGAGATGGACGGCTCTTCGGACGTCCCCGGCGTTGCGGGGCGGGGACTCGATTTTGACGGCTCCTCCCGGTGCGTGTCCGTGCTGAACGCAAGAAACACCCGGCTCGACGTGCAGGCCGACAGCTTCTATACCGTATCGGCGTGGGTCTATTCGCGCAACACGCAGCGCGACAACCGGGTGATCGTTTCCAAGGGGAGTGCGCAGTTCGGGCTGATGGTGAACGACCAGAACCAGTGGGAGTTTTACGGGGGGCTGCGGGGATACGGGGTCGACACCACCACCACGTCGGCCGCCACGGTCAATGTATGGACCCATCTGACCGGCGTCCGCAAGGGGATGCGCCAATACCTGTATGTCAACGGAGTGCTGGCCGACAGTACGGCCGCTGCCGCGGGGGTAAGCGCCTCGATTTCGAACAACTATTACGACCTGGTTATCGGTCGTCAGTCCGACGATCAGTCACAATGGTTTGACGGCTTGGTCGACGAAGTACGGGTGGAAAACCGGGTCCGCAGCCCCGGCTGGATCAGGCTGTGCAGCGAAAACCAGAAGAGCGGCCAGCGGTTTGTGCAGATCCAGAAGGTGCGATAAGCGGCAGTCACGGTACTATACGATTGAAAGGGAGAGATGATACGAACCATTCCGACAGCGCTTTTTCTGACGGCGGTTTACGCGATTAACTCCGCTGCTACGACGCGTGTCGCTGCGACCGCGGCAGAGGTCATGACCGCCGGGTTGACCGGCTGACCGGGGACCTGCCGTGAAGAAATTGAAGATCACCAATTAACAAAGGAGCATGACCATGCGAACAACCAATTTTTTCT
>JAFGOU010000231.1 GCA_016926315.1 Chitinispirillaceae bacterium | reverse complement strand
GCGGAAAACCCCTATAAGGTCGATTGGGTCATCGGTCTCAAAAAAGAGGACGTGCCCGACGCCAAAATTGACAAGGGACAGCTGCTCGACGATATGTCGAACGCCTATCTCGTCGATTTTAAAAACCAGTGGTGCGAGTTCATCGGTTCGATCGATATCGCACCGTTTATCGACCTCACCCAGGCATCGCGAATGGTGCAGAAGCTGGTCAGCGACCAGTCGGAGCTGCAGAAATTGCTCGATGCCGTCGGTGAGGCCACCAAGATTAAAAACGAAAGTCTGCTCGAAAAGGCCGGCGGCGGACTTTTAAAGGCGGCAGGCAAAACCAAGAAATCCGCGGGAATGGCCAAGAAAGCGGGAAAGACCGCCGACGGAATATCCCTGCCGTTCGGCAGGATCTCGCCGTTCGACGATCTGAGCGCGTTGTTCGATCAGCTCCGCGCATTTGCCGCTTCGAGCGGCGGCAGTTTGAGCGGGTATGCCGGGTACAAGGAAAAAGCGCTCGTGCTGGTCGACAAGCTGAATACCATACCTTCGGGCGGCGACGATCAGGCGCTCGCCATTTTTACCGGTAAAGACGATGACCCGCTCTATGCCGGCTGGAAATACACCAAAAACTTGGTCGGCGTCATGCCCGAAGAGCTTGCGGCCGGACTGGGAACCCTTTTACTGAAACCTTTTGAGCTTACCGGTGCCGCCGCTTCGGTGACGCTTACCAGGGTCTTCAATGAACGCTGGAAGGCCGAGGTCATCAAACCCTATACCAGCCGGCTTTCAGGTCGCTATCCGTTTGTCGGCCGGGGCGAAGACGCCTCCTGGAACGACGCGATCGATTATTTCCGCCCGGTGACAGGGGTGTTCTGGGGTTTCTACGACCGGGTATTGTCGTCCTACGTTATCAGGACCTCCTCGGGATGGATGGTTCGTCAGGTCGGCGGCATGCAGCTGGATTTCAATCCGGAACTGTCCGCCGCCCTTACCGCCGCCGAGACCATCAGGAACGCCTTTTACAAACCCGATGGGACCACCAGGGTGCTCGATTTGTCCTTTTCACCGGCATCCTCGAATAAGAGTCCCGCGAAACTGGAGGTTGACGGGCAGATCATCGAACTTTCCGGCGGCAAGGGTGGGCGCATCACCTGGCCGCTTGAAGGCCAGGGACGCTCCACGGGCGCATCACTCAAGCTGCAGGTCGGCAAGGATTTCTGGCAGGATATCACCTTCACCGGGCCATGGGGCCTCATGAAGCTGATCGGTGCGGCAAAGGTCAACAAGATCAACAACAGCGCTTTTTATGCCAAATGGCAGATCAATGTCCAGAACATGTATATGCTTTATTTCGAAGCGCGGGTGCAGGTGACCACGGCGGAACACCCGTTTATCGACCAGTTGTTTCAGAAGTTTGATTGCCCTGAAAATCTGGTGGTGGTGAAAAAAACGCAGCAGGAGTAAGGAATGGACGGTCAGGCGAAATGGACCGTCTGTTTATACTCTTTCATGATCCGTATGAACCGGTAGAGCGAAGATATCGTCCGTGCGGAGATCGAAAGCCACTCCGGATTATTGACAAGGTCCCCCATGAATGACGTCTTCCTGAGCCTGTCGGAAAGATCTCGCAGAACCTCTATCTGATCGAGAGTGAGGTTCATCACTATCCTGCCGGCCTGCGGGTCGACGTATCCATTATAGATTTCCACCAGGTCGGCGATCTCCCGTGTAATGGGCAGGCGTCCTTTGAGTTCAATCGCAAAGGTGTTTTTTCTCCCCACGTTGCAGAAGACGTTACAGAAATGATTGATTGAATCGCCGTCGTCCTGGTCGTCGATCTGGATCGGCGCTGATTTAAGGTTTTTTTTAGGGAGAAAAAAATGACGCGGACTTTTATAGGCGTCATGAAGGAATTGGCGTAGATGTGCGGACATAAATGGTTTCGGCAGCCGTTCTAGGACAATAATCCGCGGTTTTCCGGTCAAATCCTTTTACCGGGGCGTCAGGAGTTATGGTGTTCCACCATTCCGGTACTATTATATATCAGTGCCTTTACCCCTGTCCAGCTTTCATCCGCGGATGGCGGACGCGGGCGCGTTAATGCTATTTTACTGTTTAAGAAAGGCGGTGACCGTGATCCTTGATAAATTTAGAAACCTTAAAGCCGTCATCAATCGCTACCCTTCCGCCCTTGTCGCCTTTTCCGGCGGCGTGGACAGCACGTTTCTCGCCAGCGTCGCCGGCGAAGCGCTCGGAAACAAAGTTCTGCTCGTCACCGCATCCTCTTCGACGTACCCGCTGTCGGAACAGGCTGAGGCCATAACGCTCGCAAAAACCATGGGACTCCCGCACCGGATCATTGTTTCTGAAGAAACGGAGATCCGGGGTTTTTCCGATAATCCGCCGGACCGCTGTTACTACTGTAAACATGAGTTGTTTTCCAGGTTGACGAAGATCGCGAAGGATGAAGGTTATGCTGCTGTTTTCGACGGCAGCAATGCCGACGATCTACGGGATTATCGGCCTGGACGAAAGGCGGTGACCGAATTGGGGGTGGTTTCGCCGCTGTGCGAAGCCGGTCTGACCAAGGAGGACATCAGGTCCCTCTCCCGCGAGCGCGGTTTGCCGACCGCAGAGAAACCGTCGTATGCCTGCCTTGCCTCCCGCTTTCCTTATGGTGAAAAAATCACCCGGGACAAGCTTGATCGCGTCGGCAAGGTCGAGGAGGGGATGAAACATCTCGGGTTCAGGCAGTTCCGCGTGCGCAGCCACCAGGACCTGGCCCGGATCGAGGTCGCGCCGGAGGAGATGGAAACGGCATGGCGGATGCGGGCGGCGATCGGGGAAACAGGAAAAAAG
>JAFGOU010000230.1 GCA_016926315.1 Chitinispirillaceae bacterium | reverse complement strand
CCCTTTGAAACCCAGTCGATGAGAAATCCGTCGAGCTGGATGCGGCGGCCGGATTGGGAGATGGTGGCGGTATCGCCGGGAAAAACAGGGAGGAAAACGGCGGTCAGAAGAAGCAGGAGGATCATACGCACGTACGACTGCATACCCATGGATCCCCGGTCCGCATCAATCATTCATCATTTCAAGCAGCACGATTACCACGGCCCCGAGCAGAAAAAGAGCCGTTGCCAGCATCCCGTGAAACCGCTCCCGGGCCGCTTTCGCGGCTGCCCGCTGTGCCGCGACGACGGAATCGCGATACGCTTCGGTACGTTCAAGCTGGAAATGGAGCGTGTCGACGCCCGCGCTTGCCACGGGTATCTTTTTCTCTGCCGGTTTGTACGAAGCGAGGGCAACGCCGACCGTGTAATCGCCCGGTTTGACCTTGTCGTTTTCCCACGGGGAAATGCCGGTTTTCTTTCCATCGATCGAGACCTCCGCCCCTGACGGATCGGACTCCACGCGCAAAAATGCGGGCCGGAGAAGGGAAAACGAGAACTCCTGCTCTGCCGTTGAGTCAATGGTGATCTCCGCCTTTTTCAGATAACAACCGACCTTTTTCAGCGCCAGTATATAAATGCCGGGGACGACGTCCGCGACGGTACAGGGAGTGATACCGCGGAGCGAATCGTTGAGATACACCTGCGCGCTTTCAGGTTCCGTAACCACCCTGAAGGCCGACAGCTTTCGGGCGAGCGTGTCTGCGGAAGGCGGAACGGTATCGGCCGCGGGCGCCGTTGTCGGGAGGTTTTTCCCGTTGTTCTTCTCGACCGCGGAGGAAGCCGGTGAGGGTTTTTGTTGTGCGGCAGGAACGGCAACGGTCTGGGCACCGGCAGCGGCGCACAGGAACGATACAATACAAACGGACATCGCGAACGCCTTGATCGTACGACGGAACATACGGTGGGATCCCCTTGACAAAGTAACCGAACCCTGCACCCGCAAGGTTTTTCTTCGGCATAAAAGGCCGAAAAGTATATTTTCAACCGTGTTCAAGTACTACGAATATACAACAATATGATTGTATCACCCGTGAAAAATCAATCACAAAGAGCATCTGCGCCCAAAAACAGTCATTGCACGGCCCGACAATGATTACCCTCTGCCGCCTTATCCCCGGTATACTGCTTGTCTGCGGCGGCCTTATTTCAGCCCTTCCCGAGGACCCGGCCGCTGCGACGGCAGCCGACGACCTGCCGGCCACCGGCGATACGGCCCGCCTCCCTCCCGCCGCGCACGCTCCTGATTCCGCGATGCGTACCGTCCCCGTTGAAAAATCGAAGCGGCGCAGCGAACTCTCCGACACCGTCAGGTATGAATCGGACAAAATAGAATACGACGCCGAAAACCGCATACTGCGCCTGACCGGCAATTCCCGTGTCCTGTATCAGAATATCCAGCTTGCCGCCGATACGATCGTCTATACCATGCAGGAAAACCTGTTCTCCGCCACGGGAAGCCCGCAGCTCATCGAGGGCAAAGACACCACCGTTGGTGATTTTATGGCGTACAACATTAAAACCAGGCGGGGAAGGGTTCGGTTCGCAACCACCCACGTCGAGGACGCCTATTTCTGCGGGCAGAAAATCGTCAAATCCCGGGAAAACGAGCTGTACGTCGACCAGGGCGATTACACTACCTGCGCGCTCGTGGATACGCCCCACTTCTACTTCTACGGTGAACGGATCAGGCTTATCCCCAACGACAAGATCATCAGCAGGCCGGTCGTGCTCAATATCGGCGGCGCGCCGGTGGCCGCGCTCCCCTACTTCATCTTTCCTGTCGAGCGCAACCGCAAGAGCGGGATTCTCACCCCGGTATGGGGCGGCAACCCGGCAGGAGGCGGCTACCTCGACAATGTCGGTTACTATTTCACCCCTAACGACTACGTCGATCTGACGACCCGTGCCCGGATACGGGAATTTTCGGAATTCGTGGTAGAAGCAGCAAGCAGGTACAACCTCAGGTACCGCCTCGACGGCGGGATTTCGGCGAGGTACGCGTTTAACGCGGATTTTCTCCGGAGCAGCCGCCAGTGGGCCATCGACTACTCCCACCGGCAGAACCTGACGCCCGACGGCCAGACGACCCTTTCCGGCCGGGGCAATCTCGTGTCCACCAAAAATTTCTATTCCAATTTTTCACAGGACTCGAGCGAACTCCGGGAACAGCTCCTTACGTCGAACCTTTCGCTGTCGAAACAGTTCCATCTGATCAAGGGAAGCGGCTCAATGGTTTGGAACCGCACCCATGACCTGTCGAGGGAACATACGGTGGATGATATCCCTTCCGTAACCTTCAATCTCTTTGACCGCGCGCTGATCCCGGCGCAAGACGGAGAAATCGTGGGATCAACGGGAAGCGACACCTCGGCGACACGCTGGTTCAACAATATCTACTGGGGATACAGCGGCCGCGGGCTGGCACGGCGCGATGCCTGGGGGGATGAAAGCGACCAGAAGGGTTTTTTCAAACCCGGCATGCATAACGAAATCCATGTCTCCGCACCGCAGAAATTTCTCAAATATATCACGGTCTCCCCGAATGCCTCCGCAAACCTTGCGACCTTTTACGGCTACATCGATACCACCGTACTGAGAACCGATACGACCAGAAAAACCGCGACCTATGAAACCAAGCGGCTTGCCGACACCACCCGGTATGCCGGGTATACCACGATACAGATCGACACTATTTTTCAGGACTCGGCCGGGTACCCGGATACGCTCTACCGCATCACCCGCCAGAGCGGCCCCCTGGTCACACCGGTACGGGACACGACCGATACGGCGTTCGCCAATGTCCTCGGCTGGCGGGCCGGCGTCAGCATGTCCACCAACCTGTACGGCATTTTCCCTCTGCGGATCATGAATTTCGCCGGTCTGCGCCATACCCTCTCCCCAAGCATTTCGTATACCTACGTCCCGGAACACAACCTCGACAAGATGTTCTACAACCTCGGCCTCCCCTATGAAACCGCCCATAAAAAACAGCAGAACGTGACCCTGAGCATCGGCAACCAGTTCCACGGCAAAATCCTTAAAAAATCATCCGACCCGTCTGCAAAGCCCAAAGAGGAAAAGTTTTCCATTCTTTCCGCCGGCCTCAGCACCTCCTACAATTTCGAGGCCGAGGGGAAAAAATGGAGCGACCTCAGCCTGAACGCCTCGACCGGCTACCGGTTTCTGGGGCTGAGCTTCGGCAGCGCGTTCTGGCTCTACGACCAGGCGGACAATCTGGGACTGCCCGTCATGCAGCGGTATAATTTCAACCTCTCCACCGGCAGTTTCAAGGCGTCGGGCAAACTCTGGGATGGCGACCTGCTCCTGCTCGATTCGCTGCGCGAGGCCCATCCGGTGCTCGACCGCAACGCCGGGGCCCAATCATGGCAGATCAGCATAACGCCTGCATATTCCTATTCAGCAAGCAGAGCACGGCAGGACCAGGTGTTCGTGCCGTCAAAGACCTATAACCTGAGCGCATCGGCAAGCATCGGTTTTACCCGCAACTGGAAGATGAACTGGAGCGGCAATTACAACTTCATGACCGACCAGATGGTGCAGAACAGCATCAATCTCTCCTGCGACCTCGAATGCTGGGACATGCGGTTCCAATGGCGGCCGGAAAAGCTCAATCCGGGATATTATTTCATCATCAACGTGAAAAAAATTCCCGAGCTAAAATGGGAGCAGAGGGACCGCTATTAACGATTGCAGATTGTCGAATGTAGAATGCGGTGACGGGTCGAATGACAGAAAAATGATGGTTGGTATTGATGAGGGCGACACGCCGGTCGCCCGGACAGGGTATCGGAATGGACGTGGACCGGACAGGGTATCGGAATGGACGTGGACCACACGATAACCGAAGCGACTAGAAACGATGTACTACCTGCATGGGCCAGTAACTTCATCTTGACACAACCACTCTTAAATGATATATTCTTATCGAAAAAATGCGGTGGGGAGAAGAACAGAAAGGTGCCTGACGAATCGTTGTTACGAAGTCCGTCCGCTCCACCGAAAAACAGAATATCGGTATCCTGCAGTCCCACAATCACCATAAAAAGGAGTGTCGTTATGAAGAACCGTCTGTTTCCAGTTGCATTGGCAGGTTTTGTACTGGCGTTTGGAATGTTCGTCGGTTGCGGCAAAGAGAGTCCCACCGGCCCCGGAAGCAGCATTGTTGGATCCTGGAGCATGACCACGGCGACAATGGAAGGCATTACCATCACTGCGGGAACCACCACCATGACCATGGACTTTACGTTCAAAAGCGATAACACTTACACCATGACTTCAACGATTTATTTACTTTCTCCGGCGATCACGGAAACCGATGCAGGTACATGGTCAACAAGCGGAAGTAAACTTATAACATTGTCAACAGGTGAAACCGTAGCCGACACCGTAGATTATTCCCTATCAGGATCTACCTTGACGATTACCGGCACCGATAATTCTTCGGGTACTCCGGAGACTACGGTCCTAAACTTCGCGCGGAAGTAGAAGTAGTAGTAAAGAAACGTGCACCCCCCCAGGCCCCTGGAGAAAGCTCAAGGGGCTTATTCTCCTTGCAGTAATGGTACCACCATGCCGGCCCTATTTGCTTGTAAGTTTGGACAGCCAATTTTAGATACCGTTTTCCCTCTATATTTCAGCGTCGTTGGCGAGGCATGACGGTAGAGACAAACCAGGATCTCACCGCCCTCCACCCTCCATTCCCACCATCCTCTCCGCCCTCTCATCCAGATATGCCGGCAGCCCTCTTGGTATCCTCTTCATCATCCCGCTCGCCTCCCACGCTTCCCTGCTCTCCATGCAGAGATAGAGCGTCACCCCGGGATCGTGCTTTTCAAATTCATCCTGCATTGCCGTATAAAAAGCGACGCGGTACGGCCGGAAATACCGTAATTTCCCGTCGGCGCCAACGATCATCTCGCCGGAATAGAGCGGCAGATGCCCGCCCTTTTCGCGCAGGGCCTTTTTAAGCTGCGGGTTTGAACGGAACCCGCCGAGGCTTACCCAGGCGATTTTCGACGGGTCACGCACCGCCGTATAAATCATCCGCACCACCTCCCGGTACTCCTGTTCCCAGCCGTCGTACCAGAACATGGGATCAAAATGAAACGCGACATGAAACCCCATCTCCTCGCATTTCCGCGCGGCAATAAAACGGTCTTCAAGTGATGCGGTATCCTTTTCGAACAGATCGATCATCCGTGGCGTATTCAGCGAGAACCCGACGATTATGCGTTCAGGACGCTTGATACCGCGCAGAGGATCGACGGTCGCGCTCTTGGTCTTGAATTCGACGACGACGTTATCGTACGGTTCAAGCGTTGCGGCCACCTTGGCCGAAAGCCCCAATCGGTCCTCGGCCCAGAGGCTGTCGCCGAATTCACCGGTACCGAACCTCACCATGCCCTTCCATCGCGCCATTTTCCGGGCGATCTCCTGCTCCATATCCCCATAGTTCTCAAAAACGACCTGGCACTCCCGTTCAAAATAAACCTGAAGCACGCAGTATTGGCAGTACATGCCGCAGCCTCGCAGCGGGGTGATGATCTGATACCCGCAGCAGAGATATCCCCCGCCTGTTCCGGGACACGGTTTCCAGAACTCCCCCTGCAGGGTTTCCCGCAAGATTGCCAGCCGCTCGCCCGATACCTTCATGATGCCGGTCTCCCCGAAAATCAATAAACAATTCAGCCCGCTGATCCGTAATCGTGAAAGATAATTGGTTATACGCCCTTTATATCAACTATTTTTTGTCGTAATCATCTTACCATCCATAAGGACGCCTTCATGCAGTGCAGCACCCGGCAATGGGCGGTCATTCTCACCGGAATGGTCTGCCTCCCTTTTCAGCCTTTCGCGGGCCCGATGATTGACATCGACACTACCGAATTCAATCTCGGAATCATCCGCGAAGGCGAAAAATCGATTATAAAAAAAGTGTTCTCCTTTAAAAATGCCGGGGATTCGGACCTGGTGCTGCGCAATGTGCGGCCCTCGTGCGGTTGTACGACGGTCGAAGTCGATACGACCATTCCGCCCGGCAAGGAAGGGGCCATCACCTCCGAACTGAACATGTCCACGCTCAACGAAGGTGATTTCGTCAAGACCATCACCGTCATATCCAACGCGCGCAATACCCCCTCGCTCAAGCTCAGCATGCGCGGCACCTATATCACCCTGATCGAACCAGTGCAAAGCGCCGCGCTGAATCTTTCCGGCATCAAGGGCAGCGACACCGGGGCGGTGATAACGATAAAATCATCGCGCAGATTTGCTGTCGAGAAAGCCGAATTTAAATTCGACGAGAGCGCCGGCGGGGTGAGTTGGGAAACCGTCATCCCCCTCGACTACACCCAGACCCTCGTTGATTCCGCGGCACGGGAAACGTCAACACGCGCGACCATCGCCAGCCTGAAAAAGAAACCGTTCGTCTACCGGGTCAGGGTGCACTTCAAACCGGCCCTGAAGGAGGACACGTGGGGCGATTTTTGCCTGACCACGAATATCGGAACAAGAAAGGAAATCCGGTTTCCCGGCACGCTTGGGGGAAAAGGAAAGTAACGGCCGCGACGGCCGCAGGCAGGAGAAAGCCAACCGTCATATGAAGAGAAAAACGCTGATTCTGGTGATGGGCCTGTGGCTGGCGTCCCAGGCCGCCCCCCGTGCCGTCATCGATACCATCGTGATCCCGTTTGATACGATATACGAAGGCTCGGCCAGCCAGATTACCCATACCTTCCGGATTAAAAACACCGGAGACGAAACGCTGGAAATCGCCAAAGTCAGGAAAAACTGCGGCTGCACCTCGTATCGATACGACTCCCTGATCGCCCCGGGCGGCTTTGGGTCGATCTCCATGACGGTTGATCTTGACGAGATACAACCGGGCGATTTCTGGAAATCGCTCATTCTGAACACCAATGCTCCGCTGAATCCCGTGGTCAAACTTTCCTTATCGGGAGTCCTGGTCGCTTACATCGACGTGGACGTTCCCTCAATCGTTTTGCCGACGCCGGAAAAAAAAGACACGGCGGCAACCGTTGTTCTTTCAAGCGGCAGGAACGACCTGCAGATAAAAAACGTACGCTTCGACCTGGACAAACCGCCGGCCTTGTGGCAATCGTCCCTGCCGGTTCCTTTCCGTTTCGAGGCGACCAGTCGGAAAAACAAACAGGGACGCTGGCTGTACAAGGTCCGCGTCTCCTACGTTCCTGTCGAGAAGGAGTCGCAGTACGGCTCCTTTGTCCTCGTCACCAACCATCCCAGGAAACCCGAGGTGAAAATAGCGGGAGTGATCGAGCCGGTCAGATAATCCCCGGCAACGGTTGCCCGCATCCGATGACCTACCGCACCCTTTTCGGACCTGTTACCTCCCGTCGCCTCGGCATTTCACTGGGCGTCGACTGCCTTGACGCCAAGCGTTGTTCGCTCGATTGCGTCTATTGCGAATGCGGTACGACGGTCCATCTCACCACCGAGAGAGCCGAATATGTGGAGGCGGATGCGATCATTGCCGAGCTTTCCGATTACCTGAAAAATGCGCCCAATCTGGACTATATAACGTTCGGCGGCAGCGGCGAACCAACCCTGAACAACGGGATCGGCAGGGTGATCAGATTCCTTAAATCATCATTTCCTCAGTATCACTGCGCGCTGCTCACCAACGGCACGCTGTTTTATCTCGAGGAAGTCAGGCGCGACGTCCTTCCGTTCGACATCGTCCTGCCGAACCTCGACGCCGTATCGCAGGGGGCGTTCGACCAGCTCAACCGGCCGCATACGAATCTTCGAAACGAGACCATCATCAACGGCCTTGTCGCTTTTCGCGCCGAGTACCGCGGCACGATCTGGCTGGAAGTGTTCATCGGTCCCGGCATCAACGACACCCCGGAAGAGATACGCCTGCTCAGGGATGCGGCCCTTACGATCGCGCCGGACCGGGTCCAGCTCAACACGCTCGACCGGCCCGGCACCTGTGACTGGGTCTCGCCGGCGCCGCTCCCGCTCCTGAAGTCAATTGCACGTGACCTGGCCCCGCTCCCGGTGGAAATCATTTCGAGAAGCGCGGCAGATCCGGCCCTCTGGAAAAAAAAGGACATTTCACCCGATGCCATCCGTTCGCTGATCGCCCGGCGTCCCTCGACCATTGAGGAAATCGCCGCGGTGACCGGACTTACCATCAATGAAACGAACAGCGTCCTCTCCGGACTCCTTGGTCAAAAAACGATTACCGCAACCTCCGTCCACAACCGGACCTTCTACCGGACCATCTGACCCCCCCTTTTTTGGCAATAATGCTTTCCGCTACCGGAACCGATATAGAGAATACCGAAAGAACGCCATCGGTCGCGCCGTGGGCGCGATGCGTAAGTTGTTGCTGATATTGCTGCTGAACGATATGCTTAACAGGTAAACGCCTGCAAGCCCGTAACGGACCGGTTCATCATGAACAACCACCTCGCCCTTGGTTTTGCCGCGTGCACGCTCCTGACCGGGTCGATCGTTGCCCAGTCGATCGATTCACGGTGGTTCAGGGATCTCCGGGGTGAAAACGGCGGTCACACCACCTGTGCGTTCCTTACCCTTCCGACGTCGGCGGGCGCGTAAGGGACTTCCCCGATCGTATCGACCGGACAGAGGGATGCCACCGATGTTCACTCCTTTACCGCTGCAACGGCGCTTGCTGAAAACAGCCAGGTGGCTATCACGCACCTCGAATGGTACATGGGACTGCGCAACGAGTTCGCCGGCGCGACGCTACCGCTCCTCTCCATCGGCACCTTCGGCGTTTTTTCGCAGGTGTTTACCGCGGGATCCGACCGGTATGCGTTTGATATAAACGAGCAACCGAACGATTTTTCAATGGTCGAATACGCGGCTGGAGCATCATACGCACGCTCGTTCTTCGATCGAAGGCTCTGTACCGGCGCCTCACTGTACTATGTCGAAAGCAGGCTTGATGGCGAAGCGGGCAGGGCGCTCGCCGCTTCGACCGATTTTCTTTACTCTCCGCTTGACTGGATCGATGCGACGTTCCGTATCCGCCATTTCGGCAGCGGCGTCACCTATCATGCCGCCTCTGAACCGCTACCGCTTCAGACCGGGGTGTCGTTAACCTGTTCCCCGCTGCAGACCGTTGATCCTGATTTCGGTCCGTTCCCCGCGGTAACCATGGCGGCCGGCGTCGAAAAAACAGCGGACGAACCGGTCATCACCGCCCTTGGAATCGACTGGAAACCTTTCCGCTATCTGAGCGTCCGCTGCGGATATGACTATCGGGTGGGCAGGGGGTTTTCCATAGCCGGTACCAGCGCCGGACTTGGTTTCCGCGCCGGCAAGTACAAGATCGACGGCGCATGGAATTACCAGTCGCCGATTTTCGGACCCATATGGGCCGCATCGGTGGCAATGGAATTTGAACCTATTGCCCTGCGTACCGCCGAAGAATTGGAACAGCTGGCGGCGAAAAGTTTCAGCGAGGAGCGTTATAAGGACTGCATCATCTACGCGCGGAAGGCGCTCCGGCTCGATCCGAACCTCTGGAAAGCGCAGACCCTGCTCGGCAAGGCGCAATCTGAAATCCTGCGCCGCAAAAAACTCGAAATCGCGATCATCTATTCGGGAAATATCCGGGGACAGTTTCTCCCGCCGCTGCAGGCCGGGGCGCTGGGCGGACTTGCGCGGCAGGCAACGGTGATCAACACCCTGCGTTCGCAGTTCCCGGTAGCCCTCTCCGTTGCCGCGGGTAATATGGTCACCACCCGGTCCCACGAAATAAAGGCGAACATCGCACACCGGTATTACCGGCATATCAGGCATGAAGCGGTATGCCTCGGGCAGGGAGAATTTGATTACGATCTCGCATGGTTTCTGGAGGCCGACTCCCTGCACCAGCCGTTCCTCTGTATCGAAGGCGACCGGCTCGGCCATAAAAACATCTTTTTCCGGCAGGTCATTGAAACAAACGGTTACTCATTCGCCGTCTTTTCAGCGGCCGCCACACCGGAAATCGTCCAATCGCTTAAGAAACGCGCCTCATCAATCCCCGAAGAGCTGCGCCTCGAACTCAAGCGCCATGATGTCAGGAAATGCCACCTGCGCATCGTCGTGCTGCACGATTCATGGGAAAACATCAAAGGGTACGCGCCGTCACTCGAAGGAGCGGACGTGATCATCTGCGGAAGTCTCAACGGCCGTTTCGAAACGCCCATGAAACTCGGACAGGCGCTCGCCGTATCACCGGGCAGCAACGGCGAGTTCGTCGGCGTCCTGACCATGCGCTTTGACGAAAAGAAACGGTTTTTATCGTACGATAACCGGCTCGTTCCGGTGGCGGCAAGTCTGCCCGAGGACCCGGCCGTTGCCGCTCTGCTGGCTCCGATCGCTTTAAAGGCTGAGGCGAAGATAGGCGACTCTTTGCGTTTTGGCATACAACAAGGGACCACCAGGGGCGTATTCCCGTTTATATCGACCCGCAGCGGCGTGCCGGAATTGTACCTGAAAATCATCGATAAACACACCGAATTCCCGCTCACCGCAAGCGGTCAGGAGTGCGAAGCATCGGCGGTCTCCTTTACCGCGGGCAGAATCGCCTTTACACTCCACGACACCGCAAGCGGGTGCCATCCGGTCTATTCCATTGATCTGACCGGCGCAGGGAAACGCCTGCTAGCCGGCAACGCAAACGTCGGGGAGGCGGTCTTCTCCCCTGACGGCAGATGGCTCTATTACACGGCCGGCCCGTGCGGAGACACGGTGACCGATATCTACCGGATGCATCCCGACAGCGGGGTCCGATTTACCGTGGTTGCATGGGACAACTCCTCGGAACGCTCGATCACCCTTTCGCCGGACGGAGCCGAAGTCCTGTTCTGTTCCAACAGGGACCGGACCTGGCAGATCTACCGCACCGATCCCGAAGGGGCACAGCCGTTCCGTCTGACCGATGAAACGGCAAACCATTCGCGGCCGTCATTCAGCCCTGACGGCGCGTCAATATCCTATCTTTCCGACCGGGCGAACACCGTGGGCGGTCACGACCTGTGGGTATACGAACGCGCTTCGGGAACGCACCGTCAGTTGACGCAAAAGTTTTTTGTCAACGGTTACTGCTGGCTGGGCGATTCAAAAACCATCATTTTCTCGTCCGGCCTTGACAATGCAGAGCTTATGACCGTGTCCATCGATGCTCCTGCGCCAAAAAAACTGATCGGTACGCCGATACCGGCGAAACAGCAGTACCAGGAGATCACTCCCCGAGTCGTCGCCTATGGGGAACGCGAGAAGATCCTGTACGTACGGAAGTATGAAGACGGCCGGCGCTCTATCTACTGGGTATCGATCGACGGGACCGGCGATCAGGCACTCGTGCGAAGCGGAGGAAGCGACTGGCTGGAGAGGTAAACCGGCCTGAGCATTCCATCGCCAGGGATTCTTTAATTATATTACCACAGAAGGCACCGTCAGGTTCTATCGCAAAATCCACCTTAGAAAAGGAATGGTATGAAAAACCGTTTCAGCCCCATGCTCTTGTGTCTGGTTCTTTTCGGATCTTTTTCCACTGCAACCGCCGCAAAAATGGTCTCCGGGAAGATCGGCATGACCTGGCCGCGGGCGCTGCTCTCCACCGGCGTGCCCACGGGAGACGCCGAGGTGAATTACGGGCTCATCATCGATAAAAAAGTAGCTCTCGGCATTACCGGTAATTTTCTGTGGAACGTGCAGTCTGAAGATGAACGGGTGGATTCCGGAGGAGTGGGCCGTTATAAAACGATTAGCGCGCAAAAATCATTGATGTTTCCAATCATGGGTTTTTTCCAGCTCGACCCGGTCCCCTATCTGATCGTACATCCGGTCGCCAGATTTCAGATTGGGTATAATTCGATGATATACTACTATACAGAGGCGGATTCCGGTGGCGCAAACGCCAAACCGTTGAGCCCCTATTTTTACGGCCTTATCATGAAAGCCGGGATAGACGCCCTGTATGACCTCGGCGAAAACAGCTCCCTGTTCCTCGGCATGGAATACCGCTGGGCTCAAACCAAAACGGCAACCACCGGCCTTTTTGACAAACGCAATATGGGCGGCATAGGATTATGCGCGGGATTCAGGGTGATTTTATAGCGGCCTGCGGGTCACCCGGCGGATTTCTCAGCGCACCCGTACCCTTGTTTTGGCTGTCATGCCGGGAGCGTGGTGTTGTCCGCTCAGGATAACCAGCCCCGGCGCCACCCCTGCCAGACCCGCGGAAACGCTCCTGCCTTGCAGATCGAACAGGCGGATGACGTAAACCATGCCGATCGTGGAACCGGCGGAACGCGCGGTACCTCCCGGTTGGTCCGGGGCGACTGCCGTCGCGCCGAACTCAAACGCCCCGAGGTCCGGCGCCGACCCGCTGTACGGGAAAGATACATTCACCCCTTTATCAATCAGGTCGCTCCCCGCGACAAGACGAAGAAAAGGAATAGCGGGCAGGCTGCCGTCAGCCTTGCGCGGACCGGCGATTCCTGCCGTGTCGATACTCTGGAAATCCGCCGCGGTGACGCTCACCGAGGTCAGGTTCCAGGTGTTATACGACGCATCGGTCCCGGCAGCGTTGGAAACGGCGGTTCCGGTAAAGGCGATGTTGTTCCTGAGAATGCCGCGCCCCGCATCGGCTCCGGCAGAAAGATCGTACCCGAGCATATTAAAATTGCCTGACCGATTATTATAGGACGTATTGTTGTAGTAGTAATTGGCGACCGGATGGTGGTTCTGGTAAAATCCCTGTGCCCGGTTATTGAACGAGACGCAGAACCTGACCGTGTGTTGCGGTATCGGACTGGGGTAGCCTGAAGGAGGGTTGCCGAAACCGCCGATTTTAAAACCCGCACCGTTTCCTGCCGCGGTCATTGTTCCAGGCACATACCCATTGGACCAGCTCCAGCACTGTTCGAACAAGATCGCCGCGCTGCAATTGATGCAATCATATCCATCGTCGCTGTTGTTCCACGCACGACAGCCGCGAAAAACGTTTCCGGTATTGCCCGTCGAATTGGCATGCCCTCCGAACCCGTCCCCGTTTCCACCGCCTTCAAGCGGATCGTAGTTATCGTGGGAGTCGCAGTTGATAATGAGATTATTGCCGCCGCTGGTGATGAAAATTCCCGGCGCTTCTCCATGATGCACGTTGAGGTTCTCGAGGACGTTATTGCTGCCTCGGATACGGATTCCCCATGAATCGCCCACGATAACCTGCTGCACGCCTCTGACTTCCAAACCGCGAAGGTGGATCCAGCCGGCGGTAAGGTCAAATCCCGTGACCCGGGCATTGGGCAGGAGGTTGAAAAAGTCAAATATCGGGATCTCGCCGGGATAGGCAAAGTAGCTGATAGGCCTGTTCTGCTGACCGCTTTTTGAAAAGGCGACGCCGATGGTGGTCGAGGTCCCGCTGAACCGGTACTCCCCACCCCGGATATACACGGTGTCGCCCGCGGATGCGGTGGCCTGTGCCTTGGGTATGGTGGCAAAAGGTGACGCTTGCGTGCCGGCGGCCTGATCGCTGCCGTTTGGGGCAACATAAAAAACAACGGCGTTTGAGGCTGCCGCCGCTATGAGAAAAAGACTGAAAAAAATTCGCCGTACATTTCCCATCGATCTCTTCTTATCCCTCGTAAAAGGTTTGCTGCAAATCATTTGTTTTACAGTAATATAAGAACAATCCGGAATAACCCTTGAATAAATCTTGCAGTCAGCCAAATTCCGTTGACTTAAAGATCAACACGTGATACCCGATCATGAATAGTGTTCGTCCGCACGCCAGCGCTGCGGTCATTTCGAAATTGAGGTCAACGGGTGGCGATGACGGTCAGTGGTGTTTTTTCAATGTATCGTTCGATAGCTAGGGTACCACCAGCGAAAAAAGAACGTCAAAATACAGGGTCACGGACAGATCTGGATTATCTCCGGCCCTGAACTCCTCCACATCGATGCCAAGGTCAAAGTTAAGAAAAGGAAGACTAGTTGGATGAATGCATAACCCTCCGTCGGCATTCAAATACAGCGCATCATCGTTGAGATCGACTGATGATCCGATTTCCCAGATAATGGACCATACCGGATGAACGTCGGCGTTGATGCCGATATCGCATCCAATCGAAACATGGTCACCGATCTGTGAATGAGGGGTAAGCGCGGCCTCAAAGGTTGATTGATTGAGAAATCCCCAGCAAAGAAAAGCGCCCAGTCGCGGCGAAGCCCAGGCGGGGATGCCATGTGCGCCACGGCCGAGATGCACTATGGAATGAGCCAGCCCGGCGCCGACCGACAGGTCATCGTTGATCCCGTATTTTGCACCGGCGGAAAGCCGCCCGATATTGTCAAAAAGCGAGGCCTGAATCTGAAGATTGGCGGGAAGGCCGAAGGAAATTTCATGAAATCCGATGACGAGGTGATTCTGCGGATTGACCCTGGCCATGGGGGTGTAGAAATAATGTGTTGGGCGTGAAGGGGTGATGGCGGTCTGCGCCGTAATGGCGCCGATCATGGAAACTGCCGCAAGCAGTGCGGTGATAAGCACCGGGATTCGCAAGGGTGTCCTTTCTAAAATCGTTCGCCCGCCGCTTATATTAGTGGAACGGCTGATGGGAAAGTTCTGAACACCGGCAGATTTTCAGGATTCAAACCAGAAAAACCAGCGTCGCGCCATCGCCACCCTCACGGGAGGGAGCGGTGCGAAATTGTTTTACCCGAAGTCTGAGTTCGTTTTCCAGCATGGCGCGGACCATGTTCTTGAGCACCGGACCTTCGTTCATGTTGCTGTGGTGACCCTTTCCGTGGATTACCAGGAGCTCTTTGACCCCATGCTCCCTGCAGGTTTCAACCATGGCCCGCAGGCTGCGCGACGCCTCCTCGGCTGTTTTTCCATGCAGATCAATCGTCATGCGGGGTATGCCGCCTTTGCCTTTTTTTATCTGTGGTTTTCCGAATACCCGTGCACGGGGGGGCTGCAGGTCTTTGTCCTGAACGCCGTGGTTGGTCAGATAAGAGAGGATATCCTCCGTGGTGCCCGGTATGGTACGCGGAGATTTTGAACGTTTCATTGGAAATATCTCCGATTTTGTCGTTCCCGGTAAAGACGTTCGGTAAAGCCACCGTCACTCAGGAAAGATTGTTCCAATCTTTCCAACTGCCTCCTCAAAAGGTGACTTGCCTGGTTTATTAAACAGATCAAAGTATTTGCCGCAACCTCAGGGCTTGCTTTTCCAATGCTGCAGGGGTCTGACCGAAATTCTGACCTGACCGATAACGCCTCTGATGAATTTTTATCCCAAAGGGGCAAACCACCCTGTCGCAGGAAATCTTCGTAGTCTAACAGTAATTCTTCAAGGCTGGCACGTGCAACGCCGGTTAATGTCAGTTCCATCTTTCTAGATGTTGCCGAGGCCATGCTCCCTTCCGCGATATTCTGAACACCGCTACGGGCTGCCTGCGCCATCTGATCGTGGGTACGAGACCGGCTGTCGATAACCCGGTTGTAAAAAAGGACCGTCGCCTCATATGCCTGTTGCGCCGCTATAAAACTCCGGAGCCTCCGGTACCCCCCATGGGGCGATATCAGACCTGATGGACCAGATCCCATCATTCCATGTCCCCTTCCCTTGTTGCCGAGAACCCGGCCATCACGGCCCTCTTCCATTCCATAAACTCGCCGGCAACGATCCGTTCCCGCGCCGTGGTCACCAGGTCCATATAAAAATGGACGTTGTGCAGGGTCAGCAACCGCAGCGCGAGAATCTCCCCGGCCATGTAGAGATGACGAAGGTAGGACCTGCTGAAATTCGCGCAGGTATAGCAGGTACATCCCGAATCGAGCGCATGGTCAAAGTCACGGGTGTGGCAGGCGTTGCGGATATTCACCTTGCCAATCCGGGTAAAAGCCGAACCGTTACGCGCGTTGCGGGTGGGTAACACGCAATCGAACATATCGATGCCCCGTTCGATGCATTCGAGGATATCGCCCGGAGTGCCGACCCCCATAAGGTACCGCGGCTTATCCGCCGGGAGAAGCCGTGCGGTAGACGCCGCGACACGGTAGGTGGTTTCGATCTCCTCTCCCACGGCGAGACCGCCGATGGCATACCCCGGGAATTCCATTGCCGCCAGTTCGCCGGCGCACCGTTCCCGAAGCGCATCAATCGTTCCACCCTGCACGATCCCGAACAGCGCCTGGGGATACCCGTGATGAAACGGAAGCGCGGCATGCGACTCAAGGCACCGTTTCGCCCAGTTGATCGAACGGTCGACCGCCCTTCCGACAGCCGCCGCATCGGCCTTTGCAGGAGGGCACTCGTCGAATACCATGATGATGTCGGCGCCAAGGTTGTGCTCGATCGCCATGACCCGTTCCGGCGAGAAAAATCGCTCCGACCCGTCAATGTGCGACCTGAACAGCACGCCGTCGTCGGTAATCTTTGAAATATCGCGCAGACTGAACACCTGAAACCCGCCGCTGTCGGTGAGCATTGCCCGCTGCCAGGCCGCGAACGCGTGTAACCCGCCCGCATCGCGGATGAGTTCATCGCCCGGACGAAGATGCAGATGGTAGGTATTGCCAAGGATACAGGCGCTTCCGCAACCGGACAGTTCCTGCGGAGAGAGCGCCTTGACCGTTGCCTGGGTCCCGACCGGCATGAAAACCGGGGTCAGCACATCGCCATGGGGAGTTGTCAGCCTCCCGGCGCGGGCGCCCGAACCGCGGTCCGACGCCTCCAAGGAAAACGTAAAAGGTTGCACACTATCCCTTGCTGATAAAGGTACGCTGAAAAATAAACTTTGCGGAGAGCTCCCGGTTCTGAATAGCGTCATCGGGCCGATGACATGGTGGCCGATGTATTTTACCGGTCATCAGACATTTTCCCGGGAGGAGGAAGAGGATGAAGGTCATTCATTTCGCCGACGCAGAGCGCTGCGAACCCGATCCGGGATGGCGGCGTGCCAGTCTCTGCGCCGAACCCGGCATTTCCATTGAACATTTTGTCAAACCCGCCTTTCATTCGTCGCCCCTGCACCGCCATCCAAGCGCACAGGTTCTGGTCGTTCTTCAGGGATCGCTGGCCGTGAAGAACGGATCGGGGGACGAAGCGGTGATTGAAGCGGGTGGTGCGGTGTATCTGCCGGGCGACGAACCACACCTGGTCGTGAATCCGCTTGACCGGCCGTCCATCGGCCTCGACATTTTTATACCCGGACGATCTTTCGACTTCTGGCGGGAGAGAGGGAAACGCCCGTGAATAAAACGCTTCCGACGCGCCGGCCAACGCGCCCGGCGACTTCCAAAACGACCGGCCGCTTTGGTGATGCGAAATTCATCGAAGGGAGCATCGAACTGCTTGATGCGGCCAAGCCGTTATGGAAAAAACAGGCCCTGCTCCATGCCTCCATTTCACCGTACTTTGCCGAGGAGTTCCGGCGCCTGACCTTCGCTGACCGAAAGAAAGAGCTTGCCGCCAAAGCGGGCAAAAAAAAAGTGCGCGTCATCCTCGCCAGAACCCACGGCGGCAGAACGGTCGGGTATGCCGTCGGGACGATCAACGCCATGAACGTCGGCGAAATCGACTCCCTCTTCGTTTTGGAAGCGTATCGGCGCACCGGCATAGGAAGCAGACTGGTCGAACAAATGGTACGATGGATCGCCAAGCGCAGGGCCGCCAGTATCACGGTACAGGTGGCGACGGGAAACGAAACAACCTGTCTCTTTTACCGCCGGTTCGGTTTTTTTCCAAAGGTCACGACGCTGGTGAAAAAGCGCCGATGATGACGCGACCGGCATCAAAGCGGCATCCATTGCCAGCCCCATTGTATTTTTACGGGTTGCCTGCGAGCACGAATCATCACCACGGCATTACCACCCGACAGGACAGGATCTTAACGTGACCTTTCTCGATACGATAAACACTCCCGCCGATCTGCGCAAGCTGCCGGTGGAGGCGTTGCCACACCTCGCCAAAGAGATACGCGAATTCATGGTCGATATCGTGAGCAAAACCGGCGGACATCTGGCACCAAGCCTTGGCGCGGTCGAGCTGACCATCGCGCTTCATTATTCCTATAACACGCCGGTTGATAAACTGGTATGGGATGTCGGCCATCAGGCGTATGCCCATAAAATCCTCACCGGCAGGAAAGACCGTTTCAACACCCTGCGTCAGTACGGCGGCATCAGCGGTTTCCCGAAGGTATCTGAAAGCGAATACGATACCTCCACATCGGGCCATGCCTCGACCTCGATCAGCACCGCTCTTGGCATCGCCCTGGCGCGCGATCTTCTCAAGCAGGACCACGCCGTGGTGGCGGTCATCGGCGACGGCGCCCTTTCGGGCGGGCTTTCCTTTGAGGGGCTGAACAACCTCGGGTCCCATTCGACCGACTTGACGATTGTGCTCAACGATAACGAGATGTCCATTTCCCGGAACGTGGGTGCGCTGTCACGCTATCTGACCCGCGTCATTACCGACAAACGGTACTACAAGATCAAGAATGAGATCTGGGACATGCTCGGCAATTTTTCCGACGTCGGGAAACGCATACGGAGCGCCGTGAGCAGCATCGACGATTCGCTGAAGCACCTGCTGATACCCGGCAAGCTGTTCCATGATATCGGTATCCGGTATCTCGGGCCGATCGACGGGCATAATATTCCGGCAATGCTCGAGGTATTCAAATCCGTCAAGGAGCACTCGAGGGAACCGGTGATCGTGCACCTTCTCACGAAAAAAGGCAAGGGATTCAGTTTCGCGGAAGAGAACGCCACGAAATACCACGGCATCGGCTGTTTCTCGGTTTCAACCGGTGAAGCGATCAAAGGTGCCGGCACGAGGCTCTCCTATTCCGAAGTCTTTGGCAGAGCACTCGTCGAACTCGGTCGCACCCGGACCGACATCGTCGCGATCACCGCGGCCATGCGCGACGGCACCGGGCTTGCCGAATTCAGCAAGGAGTTCCCCGACCGGTTCTTTGATGTCGGTATCGCCGAATCACACGCCGTTACCTTTGCCGCCGGGCTTGCCCATAAGGGGTTCCGCCCGGTCGTGGCGATCTATTCTACCTTTCTGCAGCGGTCCCTCGACCAGATCATCCATGATGTCGCGCTTGACGCTCTGCCGGTCGTCTTCGCCATCGACCGGGCGGGGCTTGTGGGGGACGACGGCCCGACGCACCATGGCGCGTTTGACCTCTCCTACCTCCGCGCCGTCCCGGGCGCGGTCATCATGGCGCCATGCAACGAGGCCGAATTGCGGGCGATGCTCTCTACCGCCCTTGCATACACCCAGGGGCCGGTTTTTATCCGTTATCCGCGCGGATGCGGCCCCGGCGCGCCGATCGATAGGCCGGCCGAAACGCTTCCCATCGGGCTTCCTGAAATCGTGCGGCGGGGATCGAAAGGCGCCATCGTGGTTGTCGGCGATTTCATGAGTCTTGCCGAAAAGGCGCTCTCGCTGCTCAAGACCGGCACGGCCGGCCCGACCCTGGTGAATGCCCGTTTTGTCAAACCGCTCGACGCCGGTTTCTACCGGAAGCTTTTCACGGAACATCACGCCATCATGACCCTCGAAAACAATACGATAAGGGGCGGGTTCGGTTCCGCGCTGCTCGAGCTGGCAAGCGAGCTGCAGCTTGAAAAGCCGCCGAAGTTCATGACGCTCGGCCTTCCCGATGCATTCATCCAGCATGGCGATCTCGATAGGCTGCTCGCTTCCGCGGGTCTGGACCGGGAAACGATCGCGAAGAAATTTGCGGGGTTTATAAAGGATTAAGGCGGAGAATCCGGAAGGCGAAAAGCGGAAAGAAACCGAATCACCGCTGAACGCCGTTTCCCTACTTCGCATTCACCAGGCCCGCAATCCCTGCCCTGAACATGTTCGCCTGCGCCATCATGGCCACGTTCATCTGCTGGTTCAGGCTCCTTCGGACAAGTTTCATGATCTCGGCGCCCTCATCGGTTGTCTCGTTGTTTTCGATACTTTCCCGGTAGCAGATGTTCTTTTGGGCCAGCAGGCTGCTCTGCGAGAAGACCGCATCACTGTACACCACCGATTTTGCCAGATACGAAGCGGCATGGTCAAGCTCGGCCTGCAGCGCGGTCTGTTCCGCTTCCCGGGTATCGATGCCGAGCGTCAGTCCCGAAGCATCGGTCACGTCTTCCGCGCCATAGGAAATGTCATAGGTCACGCGTATATCCCGGGGATCGAGCACGATGCTCATGAGCGGCACGGCGCCGTTGTCACCCACCAGTTTCCGCTTGTCATAATAGGAATTTTCAACGGCGTCGATGATACGGTTTTTAACGACGTTGAATTCGATCTGGGCCGCTGCCCGTTCATCGTTGCTGCTGCCGTCGTCGTAATATTCCTTCATGAGCTCCTGCATTCTCGTCAGGTCCTCAAAGACCATGGTACCGACTTCCTTGGCGGAATCGAGAAGCGCGGAACCGAAGCTGAGTTCACGCTGTACCTGCTGCTGTCCTTTGATATCCGCCCTGAATTGCCGTGAGCGGAAATAGTCGGGGATGGCATCGGCCGGCCGCTGAAACCGCGTGCCGGTGGCGACGCGCAGCATGCTTTCCTGGAGGCCTCTTTCGTTTTTGCGGTAATATCCGGTTAACTGTAAAGACGTACCGGTCATTGCGGCTGAGATCAGCATACCACCTCCCTTGTGTCGGTTATCCACATCCTTGTGTCGCTGATGCGTGCAGAGCTTCCCCAAGCCGCAGGCGGCGACAGCTGTCGTTTCCGTTATTTCACTGTCGATTCTCCCGGTGTATTATTCAAGACCCCCATAAAGCTGCGCGGCATACCCCTGAACGATATTCGCCTGCGCAAGCATGGCAATGGTTGCATCCTGGCGCACCAGCCTGACGGTAAGCGCCGACAACTCCTCGGCCTCATCAATATCGGTAATTGCTGAAATGGTCGCGTTTTTGCTGCTGATGATCGTATCGGTGAGCTTGATGTTGCGGTCGATCACCTTGCTGAATGATGCCATCTCCGTCACATAGGTAACGGCATTGTTGATTTCATTCTGAATGCCGTCCACTGTGGCGGTCGTGATGTCGTTGACCGCGGCCTCGTTGCCGACGGCAGTGGTTGCCACCTCAATGACCGGTGAGGCGTTCTCGGCATTGATGCCGACGGACGTCAATGAACCGGTTGCATAGACCGCCGTGGTATCATAGTACGAGCGGTCTTTTGCCGCAACGATCCGGTCGACGATCGTGTCATACTCAGACGTATACGCCGCCTGCTTATCGGGGTCGGCGGTCTGACCGTACAAATCGACCAGCTCCTTCATCCGGGTAAGGTCTTCGACGATCGTGTTGCCGACGCCTCTGCCATATTCCGTCAGCGCCCGGGCCTCCTGGAGGTCCTGTTTTATCTGTTGGTACGCCGTCACATCGGACTGCAGGCCGCTTGCGCGGGCATACCCGGCAAAGTCGTCGCCCGGAACGCGGATCCGCTTGCCCGAGGCAATCCGTACGAGGGAGTCCGAGATCGCCTGATGGTTGAAGGTGTAGATATTCGACAGGTTGCTTGATGCTGGATTGGGTCCGCTGATCATAGAACCCCTCCCTTGTGTCAGGTTCCTTGACTTTCACTTCCGGTACCGTTATGCGTGCCGGTGGTGCATTCCTTCCCTGGTTGCCGGGGGATGAGGATTGGCTCCCCATCCCCCGCACCATGGTTACGCCTGCGTTACATGAACAGCCGTGCGAGCCCGGCCTGCGATACGTTGGCCTGCGACATCATTGCCACCGACGCCGCCTGGCGCACCTGCAGGTTGGTCACCTTCGCGAGCTCCTCAACCTCGTCCACGTCGACGAGCGCCGAAATTGTCGCGTTCTTGCTGCTGATGATCGTATCCGTGAGCTTGATGTTGCGGTCGATCACCGTACTGAACGATTCCATCTCAGCAACATAGGTATTGGCGTTGTTGATCTCGTTCTGGATGGATTCCACCGTGGCGGTCGTGATGTCGTTGACCGCGACCTCGTTGCCGACCGCGGTGGTGGTCACATCAATGACCTGTGAGGCGTTCTCGGTATTGATGCCGACGGACTTCAATGAGCCGGTTGCATACACCGCCGTGGTATCATAGTACGAGTTGTCTTTTGCCGCAGCGATACGGTCGACGATCGTGTCGTACTCGGCCGTATACGCCGCCTGTTTATCGGCATCGGCGGTCTGACCGTACAAATCGACCAGCTCCTTCATCCGGGTGAGGTCCTCGACGATCGTGTTGCCCACGCCCTTGCCATAATCCGTCAATGCCTTGGCGTCCTGGAGGTCCTGCTTGATGTTCTTATAGCCCGTGACATCGGTGTTCAACCCCGACGCCCTGATCCAGGAGGCGAAATCATCGCCCGGGTTCATGACACGCTTTCCCGTGGCGATTTTGCCCATGCTGGCCGCAAGCGCGGAATTGTTTGAAGAGTAGATGTTGGAAAGCAGCGAAGCAACGGAAGTGTTGGTATTGATCATACTTCCTCCCTTGTGTTTGATTTGACATCCGTGTCACCCGGTCAGCGCTTCCCGGAACTGCCGGTGACGTTGGTATTTTCGTTTTCTTTCAGGCGCCTTTCACCCTGATACTGTATCGGCCGCTTATCCGGAAACTTTAGCGTTATTTTGCGGACCGTCCTAACTCGTTATCTGACCTATTGTTTTTACACCACCGCAACCGTATACTTTCACTGGAGATGGCGAACCACAGGAGGTTTTCTTATGATCGAGCAACCGTCCTCCGGCGCTTCGGAGACGCCATTGACCTTTTCCCGCCTGGAATGGCTGGCCTTCTTCTCAAAAGAAGATCACGAGAAGCTCTGCTCGGAATTCGTCCGCTGCCTTGAACATTTTTCCCGGGTATCATATTGGAACCTGACCGCCGATACGAGGGCAGCGGTCAACGACTTCGTGGAAAATTTCCTCTACCTGTTCTGCCACCCCGGTTTTTCGCTGCCCGGCGAGTACCCGCAGAAATTCCTGACGTTTCACCCCCTCATCGCCAACATCGTCGCGATTTCGGATTATAAAACGACGACCCCCTGGGTGGCGCGGCTTGCGCGGTCGCAGGCGAACTACTTCAAACTCCTCGCGTTATACAATGTCAGGACCGAACTGCACATCGATCCGGCAAGGTTCTTCGAAGTCAACGATTTTTTCGCCTCCCAGTGGTGGACCTATTTCTGGCTTTCGGCGCCCGCGTTCAGCCTGAAGGAGACCCACGAGAAAATCCTGCGGCATCTGGAGGAGCTCGATCCCCGATTCATGCTTTTTGGCGCCAACGCGCGGGCGAGCTATTTCCCGGTCACCTATGTCGCGCCGGACCGGGAATACCTCCTGAAGCAGCGGCTCAACGCCCTGGTCGGCAAGGCTTTTGCCAACGTGGCTATCCGCAACGTCCCTGATCCGGGGAAAATCGTTCTGGTCACCGACCGCTGGTACCGTTCGGCGGTCTATACGAGCCTTTCTCCTCTTGTTAATACCCTGCGCGGGCACTACGACATAACGCTAATCACCTTCGGCAGCGACGAAAAAAACATCTTGGACCGGGAGATGTTCAGCCGGATCATTCCCCTGCGGATGGTAAACCACCAGATGGACCTCGGCGCCCTTCAGGACAACCCCTGGAGCGCGGCAATCTATCCCGACATCGGCATGAACCCGGAAAGCATCTACCTCAGCAACCTCCGGATCGCACCGGTCCAGATCATGATGTACGGCCACCCGGCCAGCACCTGGGGATCGCAGATCGACTACTTTATCGGCGGCCGAAAGGTCGAAGACCTGGCCAGGGCCGGGGAAAATTACGGAGAACGGCTGGTCGCGATCCCGGGCATGGGCGTTCATCCGGTGTATCCCGACGATTTTATCCCGCCGGAAGACACACCGGCCTCGGACCGCCTGGTCATCACGTGCGGCTGGACCGCCCAGAAAGTGACGTATCCCCTGCTGACCGCGCTCCGGGAGGTCCTGACAAAGGTGCGGAAACCGGTCGTTTTCCGGATCTTTCCCGGAAACGCGGTCGCGTACTACAACGGGTTCATACCGTTTGTCAAAGATATCCATTCCCTTCTCGGCCGGGAAAACGTGCAGGTTTTTCCAAAACGGTCACGTCTCGAGTATCTCAGGGAACTGTGGTACGGCGATTTCGCCCTCGACTCCTACCCGTTCGGCGGGTTCAACTCGGTCATCGACCCGCTCTGGCTGAAAAAACCGATCGTGGTATGGGAGACCGGTAGGGCATTCAGCCGTTTCGCCTCGGCAACGCTTGAGCACATCGGACTGCAGGAACTGATAGCCCGGAATCGCGAGGAGTACGTCGCGACGACGGTGCGGCTAGTCAACGACGACGGTTTCAGGAGGGAGATGACCGAAAAAGTCGCGGGCGTCGACCTGAAAGCCGCGTTTGCACGGCATGAAAATCCGGAGTACTTCCGTAAGGCCGTCGACTACCTGATTGCCAACCACACAAATCTTGCCGCGGAAGGGTCCCGGGAACCGATTGTCATAAAGGAAAACTGAAGGTCGCGGCGGCGCTCGACTACGAACATTCGATGGGCCAGCACGGCGGCCATCCACCGCATATCCTGCGCACGGCACCGGTCCCGGTAGCTGCCTGATTCACCGCCCGAGCTCGAGAAGACGCTCTGCGGCCGCGGCAGCAGCCTGTTTCCAGGTG
>JAFGOU010000229.1 GCA_016926315.1 Chitinispirillaceae bacterium | reverse complement strand
TTAAAGCACCACCCCAAGCAACAAAAGAAATGGCGGCGGCGCTAGCGGCTTGTCCTAAAACACCTTTTTCGCTCCGCAGCGCTGGATTTGAGTAGGCAACCGGTTTTATTCAATGTATTTTATGGACGCTTAACACATGGCTTCTCTGCAGTCCACCTCTACCGTATCAAGGAGCGATCATGCCCCGTTTACCGGCAAACCGCAACTCACTCATCGCCATTATCCTGATCTCGGCCTTTCTCCTGCTTGTTTTTTCGGGAAAAATCGTCACCCTGCTTACCGACTACCTCTGGTTCAAGGAGATCAATTTCGTCTCCCTCTTTTTCACGGCGTTGTATTCAAAAATCGGATGCGGCGTCATCGCGGGAGGCGGCATATGGCTCGTCATCGTTCTTAATATATGGATTGCATCCAGATGCAGCTTGCGCTCGGAAAAATACGACGGTTTTCTTGATCCGCAAACGCTCGCGCTTCTTGCGCGGCTGCCTAGCCTTAACGTGGTGTTTCTACTCGTTGCCGCGGTCGTTGCCTTTTTCGCCGGAACCTGGGCATCCCTCCATTGGGAAGTGTACCTTAAGGCGATGTATGCGGTTCCCTTCGGCATCAAGGACCAGCTCTTCGGCAAGGACATCGGTTTTTACGTGTTTCACCTGCCGTTTTACCGTTTCATCTACCGGGCGGTCACGCTGGCGCTGACGTTCTCCTTCATCGGCATTCTTGTCTATTACCTCCTGCGTCAAAACTGCATTTTTGACGGCCGCAGCATTCGTATTTCATCCCCGGCCCGCACCCAGCTCCTTGTGCTCCTGGGAGTGCTGTGCCTCTCACTGTTTTTCTCCTTCCAGTTCAAGATATATGAGATGGTCACCGCACAGGGTTCACTGATCAACGGCGCCGGTTTCTCGCAGATAAAAGTGAATCTGCCGGTCCTGAGTGCCCTCCGGTTCGTCAGCATCATCGCAGCCATTCTGGTCTTTGCAACCATTTTCAGAAAATCGCTTCGGCTCCTGGGGGGCGCGGTACTTTTACTCGTTGCCGTTTCGATTGCAGGTTACCTCGCGACCCAGGCAGTCCAGAAGTTCGTCGTGGGGCCCGACGAGCTCTCAAAAGAAGCCCCCTACATCGGCTGGAGCATCGTCAATACACGGGCGGCGTTCGGTCTTGACCGCATAGAATCAAAACCCTTCGTCCCGACCGGCAATCTGGACGCGGCGGCCCTCGCCAGGAACTCCCAGACCACCGGCAACATCAGGCTCTGGGAGCACGCCCCGCTGCTCACCACCTTCAGCCAGCTTCAGGAGATACGGACCTACTACGAATTCCTTGACGTTGATAACGACCGCTACACGATCAACGGGGAGTACCGCCAGGTCATGCTCTCCCCGCGCGAGCTGGTGCCGTCGAGCCTGCCGAGCCGCACCTGGATCAACGAACACCTTACGTATACGCATGGATACGGCCTCTGTCTCGGACCGGTCAACACCGTCACGGAAGAGGGGCTCCCCGACTTTTTCATCAAAAACATTCCCCCTTCATCAACTATCCGTCTTGGCGTTTCCCGGCCGCAGATCTATTACGGCGAGTCCGATGCCGGATACGTGATCGTTAAATCCGGCGCAAAAGAGTTCGATTATCCATCGGGAAATGACAATGTATACACCGTCTACGATGGAACCGGCGGGATCAGGATGGGTGGGTTCCTGCGCAAGGCGCTGTTCGCGCTCCGCTTTCAGGAGCTGAAAATCCTGCTGCGCTCCGACATTACGGCCGGCAGCCGGATCATGTACCACCGTCAGATACTCGATCGTTTCCACAAGGCCGCTCCGTTTCTCCGCGCCGATACCGATCCCTACATGGTCATCACTGAAAACGGGCGCCTGGTCTGGATTATCGACGCCTATACGACGACGAACGCCTATCCGTATTCATCACTCGTGACCGGTATCGGGAACTATATACGCAATTCCGTCAAGACGGTCATCGACGCCTACAACGGAGACCTCGCGCTGTATATCACCGATCCGGACGATCCTATCATCGCCACCTATGAAAAGGTGTTTCCCCGTCTTTTCAAACCGCTTACCGCAATACCCGACGACCTGCGCAGTCATATACGGTATCCACAGACCCTCTTTACCGTTCAGGCGCGCGTGTATTCGATTTATCACATGACCGACCCCCAGGTGTTTTACAACAAGGAAGATGTCTGGCGCATCCCCGACAACTACACCGAAGGAAGGCTGGGCGCGATGAATCCCTATTACACGATCATGAAACTCGCGGGCGTTGGCGAAAAAGAGGAGTTCATCCTCATGGTCCCCTTCTGTCCGGCGAAAAAGGAGAACATGATCGCCTGGCTGGCGGCCCGGTGCGACGGTCCCGATTACGGATCGCTTCTGGTGTTCGATTTCCCGAAACAGAAGCTGGTCTTCGGACCCTCCCAGATCGATTCCCGCATCAACCAGGAAGCCGAGATTTCCAAACAGTTGACACTATGGAATCAGGGCGGATCGCGTGTGATCAGGGGAAGTCTGCTGGTGATTCCGATCGAACAGTCGCTTCTCTATGTCCAGCCTCTGTACCTTGCCTCCAAGGAGGGCGGCGGGGTTCCGGAACTCAAGCGCGTCATCGTGGCGTTCGAAAACAGCATCGCCATGGAACAGACGCTCGAGATTTCACTCAGCCGGATCTTCGGAACGGCCGCACCCGTAAAACCGGGTAAAAAAGGTGCGTTGTCGGTCACCGAGGATACGGCCGGAAAGGTCGATGTCAGAATGCTCATCACCGAGGCGGACCGTCATTTCACGGTCGGTCAGGAGGAATTGAGAAAGGGTAACTGGGCCGGTTACGGTGAGGCGATGAAAAAAGTGGAGCGGATCCTGGGTGAATTAAAAAAGACCGCCGAATAACCGAAAGGCGCGATGATGGCCATTCCGTCCGGTCCCAAAGGGACACGCGATTTTTACCCCGAGCTCATGGCGCAGCAGACGTTCCTGTTTTCGTCATGGGAAAAAACCTGCCACCGGTACGGTTTCGAGCGGTACGACGGCCCCATGTTCGAACACCTGGAGCTCTATCGGCAGAAATCGGGGGACGAGATCGAAATGCAGCTGTATGCCTTTACCGACAAGAAAGGCAGGGAGCTCGCCCTCCGTCCCGAAATGACCCCCACCCTCGCGCGCATGACGGCGGCGGCGGGGTCGAACCTGAAATGGCCCCTGCGCTGGTATTCGATTCCACGGCTTTTCCGTTATGAAAAAATGCAGAAAGGGCGGCTGCGGGAATTTTTTCAGCTTAACATGGATATCCTCG
>JAFGOU010000228.1 GCA_016926315.1 Chitinispirillaceae bacterium | reverse complement strand
TTTCTCGACGAACCGACGGCAAGCATCGACGCCACCGGTTCCGATGAGATCTATACCTACCTTCAGCGGCTGAACGCCGGCGGGAAAACGGTCGTTCTGGTGACGCACAACATCGGCGTGGTCTCCCGGTACATCAAATCGATCGCCTGCATCAACCGCGAGCTCCATTTTCATCCCGACGGAAAGTTGACCGAGGAGACGGTCACCAGAACGTTCGGCTGCCCGGTCGACCTCATCGCCCACGGCATCCCCCACCGGGTGTTTCACCGACACGGCGAGGCGCGCCATGACTGATCTCCTGCACTATGAGTTCATGCGCAATGCGCTTGCGGCAGGGCTGCTCGTCAGCGTCGCCTGCGGCGTGGTCGGAACGCTTGTGGTGGTCAACCGGTTGTCGTTTCTTTCCGGCGGGATCGCTCACGCAGCGTACGGCGGAATCGGGCTCTCGGCCTTCTTCAACTGGCCGCCCATGGCCGGCGCCATTCCCTTTTCCCTTGTCGCCGCCTTTCTCATGGGATGGGTCAGCCGCTCGGACAGGGAACGCTCCGACACCATCATCGGCGTCATGTGGGCGCTCGGAATGGCGATCGGCATCATTCTGATCGACCTGAAGGGCGGCTATGTCGTGGACCTCATGAGCTACCTGTTCGGCTCCATACTCGCCGTGCCGGGAGAGAGCATTCGCTACATGGCGGGACTCGACATCGTCATTCTTCTGACCGTCGGGGTGCTGTACAAGGAATTTCTGAGCATGTCCTATGACCACGAGTTCGCCCGGGTGAGCGGTGTGCCGGTCATCGCACTCTACTATGTCATGATTCTGCTCATCGCGCTTTCCGTGATCATGCTGATCAAGGTGGTGGGGCTGATTCTTGTCATCGCGCTCTTCACCATTCCGGCGTCGATCGCGGAACTGTTCACCAAAAACCTCTGGCGCATGATGGCGATTGCCGTGCTCTTCAGCATGCTCTTTACCACGACCGGCCTTCTCCTCTCCGGCTACCTGAATCTCACCTCTGGAGCGACCATCATCGCGGTGGCGGGTGTCGCCTATGGCATTTCGGTACTGGTCCGGCGGAAAAACGGGTGACCCGTTACCGTCTCGATTCCAGCAGCCTGCCTAATCCTTCGTAATCGACCGTTCGTTTGAAGAGCGGTTCCCGATTGTTACGGTAGGCGGCCAGCGTCTCTTCAAATACCGGATTTCCGCTGTTCGTGAAGAGTATCCCGAGCAAAAACGGGTCGGTCTGCAATGCCAGCTTCATGGCCGCTTCACGGTTTTTGGGATCGTGCGAACCGTCGAGCCAGACGGTGTGGTCCTTGTACCACTGAAACGTGTTGATCTTGTTGAACGAAATGCACGGCTGGAACAGATCCACAAGCGCGTACCCCTTGTGCAGTATCGCTTTCTTGATAATTTCCTTTGTCTGGTCGACAGCTCCGGAAAACGCCCTTGCCACGAACGAAGCATTGAGCGCAATGGCAACGGCAACAGGGTTGAACGGCTCGTTCGCGACCCCGGTTACCTGCACCGGCGTCCTGAATCCCCTGGCGCTCGTGGGAGAGGCCTGCCCTTTGGTCAGGCCGTATACCATGTTGTTGTGGACGATATTGGTAATATCGGGATTGCGGCGGATCGTGTGGATAAAGTGGTTGCCTCCCTCGCCGTAGGTACAGCCGTCGCCGGATTCACAGACGACCGTAAGCTGCGGGTTCGACGCCTTGATCGCCGTGGCTGCGGGCAGGGAGCGTCCATGCAGGCCGTTGAAAAAATGCGTTTTGACATACTGGGGTGTTTTGGCGGCCTGGCCGATCCCTGATACCATGACCAGGCGTTCCTGCGGCAGGTTCAGTTCAGCGAGCGCTTCCTTGACGATACGGATGATCGAAAAATTTCCGCACCCCGGGCACCAGGCCATGTCGATGGGGTGGTCGAAATCATAGATAGCATTCATACGTACACCGTTCCTGTCCATTCACAATGAGGTAATCACCTTCAAAAGTTCTTCAACCGAAAATGGCATTCCGTTGTATTTCAGGACCTTACGTTCCATCTTGATGCCGGTTTCCCGCGTTATCAGCGCACCGAACTGGGCGGTCGCGTTATTTTCCACCATCACGCGGGTATTTGCCTTTTCAAGCCACGGCACGGCGGCGGAAGAGAGTGGATAGACCTGTGAAAAGTGCAGGAGCGCGGTGTCGTCCCGTCCCGAAATATCCAACGCCTCGCGGAGCGCATGATACGTTGAACCCCAGCCGACCAGAAGGTTTTTATAGGAACGGGGTCCGATAAAACGGGGCGGGAGGGCATCTTCGGTCATTGCGGCGAGCTTGGTATTGCGCTTATCAACCATTGCGGTCCGAACGTCGAAATCTTCGGTAATATACCCGCCCTCATCGTGTTCGTCGCTGCCGGCGCAGACGATGCCCTTTCCATTCCCCGGAATGCCCCGCGGCGAAACGCCGTTCGCGGTCAACGCATACCGCTGGTACTCCTGACCGGTCTCAACGATGTGTCTCTCTTCGCGACAGCGCGAAAGGTCAATGCCGCCGACGTTGTAGCTGGAATCCAGGAAATACTGATCGGTCAGGATAAAGACCGGCACCTGGAACCGGTCGGCGAGGTTGAACGCCCGACCGGTACGTTCGATTGCATCGGTAAAGTCAACAGGGGCGAATATCGCCCGGGGAAACTCACCGTGACCTGCGTAGAGTGCGAGCTCAAGGTCCGCCTGTTCGGTCCGCGTGGGAAGGCCGGTCGCAGGCCCGGGACGCTGGCCCAGGTGGATAACCACCGGCGATTCCATGCATCCGGCGAGACTGACCCCCTCGGTCATAAGCGCGAATCCGCCGCCTGAGGTCGAAACCATCGCCCTGCCGCCCGCATACCACGATCCGATCGCCATGTTGATTGCCGCGATCTCATCCTCGGCCTGTTCGACGACAACGCCGAACTCGGCGGAGTATTTTGCCATGAACTCGAGCACGCTCGTTGCCGGCGACATGGGATAC
>JAFGOU010000227.1 GCA_016926315.1 Chitinispirillaceae bacterium | reverse complement strand
GTCTCTTCGCCCATCGATTTGGCGGTCTGTACCGACGCGTTGTCCTGCATGTCTTCCTTTTCATCGCGGAGCTGTTCCCGTTCGGTCTTGGTGGCCACGAAATTCACCTTTCCGGAGTTGAGGAGCACGCGTTCCATGTCCTTGGCGAATGTCTCGGTGCTGATGTGCTCGTGGCTTTTATTGGTGACCTTGCCCACGATAACGGTCGGCCGCTTGTTGGCGCTCTCCCATTTATAAAGCCACCGCTGGTTGAGGCAGTCGTTGATCATCTGTTCGGCCACGAGCCGCGAGTCGGTGTCGTTCCACCGGCCCGAAAGATCGATGGTTGAGTCGCTCTGCACCCGGGTGACCTTGTTGGAACAGCCGATCGCCAGGAGCGGCAGGACAATGAACAGCATTTTTTTTGTTACGGAACGCATGAAATCCTCCTATTGATTGCTGTATGCATCGGAATACAGCATTTAAAACCGTTCGTGGTGAGCCTGTCGAACCATGAACCTGTTTTCTTTTCCCGCCATCCTTCGACTTGGCTCAGGATGAGCGGATCGATGAATCACATCCTAATATAGGCACTTCATGTAAAATACGTTTTCTTGAGCACGTCGGCAACTTCTCTACTGGACCTTTCTCGGCGTCCCGTAGGTCTGGCCCTTGCATACCACGGCCGACTGCTGTTTGAGCCAGATGGCCGCGCGCTTTTTAACGTCCTGGATCGCGGCCTCGGCGGTCGGGAAATAGTACTGCCGGTTCGAACGGCCCGCGTAATTGCCGCCTTCGGTCGGGTTGGATTCGAACCGTTTCGACCGGGCAAGGCTTTTTTCAAACACCTTCATGACAGGTTCCTGGCCCTGGATCGAGGCGGTGGTGACGATCATGAGCGACTGCTGGTGGAGCATGTAGTTGATCTCTATCGAGGCCGAGTACATCTTTACGAATTCGTTTTTTCCCGGGTCGCCGTTGATCTCCTTTACGTACGCCGAACTTGAGGTGACTTCGGCCTCGAGGTCCTCGACGCCCGGAAGGGAGACGATGCATTCTTCCAGGAGTTTTTCGCTGATTTCGGACTTGCCGTCCACCTTTGATTCGGTTGATACGACGGTGATGTTTTTATTGTCGGTGGTTCCCCCGCTGCCGGAAAACGCGGCGGCAGGAATCAGCAGCATGGCGAACAGTATCAGCAGGGTCTTTTTCATGGGTTCCTCCGGTAGGGATGGATGTTCTTCGTATCGGTCAATTACAGCTTGTTATAGTCGAGTTTTTTCACGTGCCTGAACTTGTTCGAAAACAGGAATCCGGCCTCCAGCCCGATCAGGTGGCCCGGTGTGGCGCTGCCAACCAGGTGGTAGGGCACGCGCACGCGCATCTGCACACGGTCGGAGAGGTCAAGGGTGAACCCGAGGTGCGCGGTCCCCGAAGGGCCGAAATCGTCGCCGAAATCGTTTCCTTTATCAAAATAATGCGCGCCGACCCCTGCGCCGATGAACGGACGGAAATCGCCCTTGCTTGTCAGTATGAAATCGAACCCGAGGTCCGCGCCGAAATTGGAGCCCGGCAGGAACCAGTCGGCGTCGAAGAACACCGCGACATTGTCACGGAAGAACACCGTGTTCGCAAGGGTGAGCTTCAGGTAGTTATCCCTGAGCTCCTCGTTGAGTCCGCGGGAAGCTCCCACGCCGAACCCGCCGCTGTAAATGGTCAAAGGAGAGGTCGGCACCCCTTTTTCCGAAGGATCGCCGGCCCACGCCGACAGGCTTACGCACAGGACCGCAAATACCGACGTTGCTTGTTTGATCATACGAACCTCGCTTTCAGGAATGATTTCGGTTTGGTCCCATTTTCATTGTAATAGACGCACACTCGGGAAAAATACGCTACGGGTATCGGTTCCCGCTTCAGTACTCCAGCGCTTTGATGTTGCGGTATCTTCCCGTAGCCAGGACCTTCAGCTCCAGGCCGAGACGATGTTCGATTCCGCCGTTGCCAAAGGAAACCAGGTACGGCGTCTGGATCGCGATCTGCAACTGTTGACCGGCATCAACCACGAAACCGGCATGTGCGGTCAGTGCCGGCACGATACCGGTTTCTTTTTCAAAGTGGAACAATCCGCCGCCGATACCGGCGTAGGCCCGCCATTTTTCCGGCAGGGTAAGGAGATCGGCGCCGGCAAGAGCGCCCCCGTTCAGGCCGCCGGTCAGGCCGATGACGTCGAGGAAAAGGTTGCACCGATTATTGACATACAGCAGGTTGGAAAACGCGAATATCGCCTGCGTCGCTTCGTCGGGCGCCTTTGCTCCGACGGGCACCAGCGCTCCGGACCCCACACCCCAGGAATAGGTTGAAAGCGGACGGGTTGTCGGCGGCGTTATCGTGTCGGCCGGCGTCGGGCCGGGGCCCTTGACACTGTTCCGGGAACGTTCGATGGGAAGGAGCATAGAACGGCTGAACCTGACGGTCTTGCCTGCCGGGGTGATCTCGATGTTCCGCATGCCGACATCGCGGTCGAACGCATTGATGACACGGTAGATTCCCGGTTCAAGCGCCACAAACCATTCGCTGTTTTTCTGCTTTGAGAAGTCGGCAAAAATATCGGTATAGAGATCGCTGAGCACAAGGAACGATCCCTCGCAGGTGCGGTCGAACAGAATGCCGTTTGTTTTATCGGTCAGATCGGTGAGGGTAATGTCACCCTGGCCCTGGATGGCAAACCGGTACATGGGGTGTTGCGCTTCGCCGGCGGTGAGGGTTGAGGTCTCAAGGGTCTTGCGGTAGGCGTAACGGTACGCTTCGTCAAGGGAAACGCGCCGGTCGCCGGACTGGTCGGCGCTGCCGCGCAGGCCGGTGAGCCAGTGAAACGTGAAGAGCGAGCTCTTGAGCGTTTCCGACTCCTGGGCGCGCTGGCTTGCCGTTGTCGAGGAGATGATCACCTGGCCCTTTATTTTAGGCGGAGTGGAGGAAAAAAAAGGTTCCGCGCGCGATCCGCCCTTGAAAGCGGTTATCGCGCCGCTCTGGCAGGCGTCGAATACGGCGATTGTAATGCCGGTCGGCAGGGAGTCGAGCAGTTTCCGGAAGTTTTTCAGGGGAAACCGGCCCGGTCCGAGAAGGACGTTGGTGCCGTCGGCGTGGCCTGAATAGTAGAGTAGAAACAGGTCGTTTTCCGGCGACGGTGAGGAGCGCAGGAGAACGGTGACTTTTCGTAACTCCCGTTCGAGCGCGGTACTGTCCGGGTCGGTGAGGGTCGTAATGTCGGGCCGATGAAACCCGCCCAGGCGGTTCAGGACGTCGGAAAAACGATGGGCATCGGCTTCTGCCCAGCGCAGGGGCTCGACCGTCGGCCCGCCGTTATTGCACCCGATCAGGAGCGCATGGCGGCCTGCGGCCGCCGGCAGCGCCGAAAGCAGGAGCAGGGTGCAGACGATCGGCAATCGGACGGTTCCCATGCGACGTTTACTCTTTGTGAAGGGTCAGTGTCGCTACCGTGCTTTGTTTACGCGGCAGGCGTTCTTTGACGGTTTTTTCAAGGGGTGCGGCTGGCGGCAGGGCGGCGGCCCATTTTTTGATTTCTGCCGTATCGAACGGCCCCTCGGAGAAGAGGCCGACGATGAGCTCGCTGCCGGCGCTTGAGTCGAGTTCGATGCTTACGGGATAGGCCAGCCGTTTTCCCTCGCCGGTCCGGATACTGCAGGTCGATAGAGCGGCTTCGGGGTGGTAGAACGAAACAGTGCCGTCCGTTGAAATGCTGAAAAGGGTCAGAAACTGCTCTTTGCGCGAGTCGTAGAAAATCTGGACTTTGTCTCCTGGTCTGAAGGTGTCGTCAGGTGAGCTTTCGTGTACCTGGTCGCCCCTTTTGTAAATATACGACAGCGGCTGTTCCGTGCCCTTGTAGCTGACGTCCGGGCGCAAACCGATATCGAAAAGCCCTACCCTGCCGGTAAAGGGCAGGATCATGATGGCAACGAGGAGCGCGGCGCAGGCAGGAATCAGCACCGGCCGTACCAGGGGAGTGGTAATGGCGGCCAGCAGCCGTTCATACCAGAGTTCG
>JAFGOU010000226.1 GCA_016926315.1 Chitinispirillaceae bacterium | reverse complement strand
TTCGTCGGAACGGGAGGCGGTACGAATCCTCGGCAGCGGTCATAGCAACCATCTCCTGCTGCCCGAAGCGTTGCACGCCCGTTTGCCCGGGCTTTTTTCCCTGTGCGGCAAGAAAATCATTCAGCCGCGGATTTCCGAATACCGGGCCATCGCGCCACTGGTGTTCGGCCAGGTGCTGCCCTACCAATCGGTCAGCGGCGCGCTTATCGCCCTCGTCAGCGCGATGGTGCGCGAACGACTGAAAAACGATCCTGACCGCCTCCACGAAACCGCGGAACGCGCCCGCTACTGCCGGTTGCTCGCGCTCAGGCTGCAGGGGACGCCGCTGCAGGTCGACCGCGCCATTCTCGCCGGATGGCTTTTCGAACAGGAACTCTTCGGCGCATGGACCCAGCTCCTAGCGCCGGGGTACCGCCTCGAAGCGATCATTGATGGCGCCACCGGGGAGCGAGATCAGGCGAACCTCGAAAGTACGATTCTCCATCTGGTCATCCATCTGTTGTCGTTTAAGAAGCACCATGCCGACCGCCTCGGTGATATTGAACGTATCCGGTCCTATCTCCAACAGACCGGCGGGACCGCCACCTCGTTACCGGCCATCGAAACTCTTCTCGCACTTCTCAAGGACGAAGCTTTTATCAGCGGAATCGACCGGCCGGCGGCACACGTCCTGATCGTTGATGCGGACCAGACCCGCGATGGCGCACTGCCGCTGCGTCTGCAAAATGACGGACTAATGATCGACATTGTCGGCACGGCGCACGAAGCGCTGAACAGCATAAATCACGAAAGGGTCGATTGCATTATCTCCGAAACAACCCTTGCCGATGCCGACGGCATCCACCTGTGCAAAACGATTAAAAGCTCTCCGGTGCATGGCGGTATTCCCTACCTCTTTGTGGCCACCTCCAGCGATCCACGCGTCATGGCGGAATGTCTGCGCGCAGGCGCCGACGATTTCCTCCCCAAGCCGGTGGACCCGGAGATACTTTCGCTCAAACTTCATCGCCTCCTCTCCAAAAAGCTGGGGCGCGATTCTCGCGCCGGAATAAAGGGCAACCTCAGCCAGATGGGTTTTACCGATCTTATCCAGATCCTCTCGTCCAGCGGAAAAAGCGTGAGGATTGCCCTTGATGAAGGTTCGATCGGCGGAGAGCTCTACCTGAACCAGGGTGAGTTTGTGCATGCGGTATGCGGGAATGCCACCGGCGAAGCAGCGTTCTTTCGCCTTATGAGATTGACAAAAGGCACCTTCGAAGTGTACCCTTGCTCCTCGTTTCCGAAGCGTTCGATCAGCCTGTCGGTCTTGGCCCTCCTCCTGGAAGGGGCCAGGCTCGATGACGAAGCCGCGCGCGACGCATCAGCTGCTCCCGCCATGCCATGATCGCCTGACCGCCCGGACCTCACCCTGCTTCTCTCTCATTCGCAGTTTTCTGCCGGAAAACACTTTTTCACTTGAATGGCGGTACTTTTCCCTCCCCTGCCGTACCTTTAGAGCATACGATACTCTACGATCACCACCTCATGGGGCCTGGTATGCGTACGCTCTTCCGTATCATGCTGCTTTCTACGGTCTCGATCGCATCGACGTTTCACCCTGACACTGGCCGGACCATGTATGTCCGGTTCGATTCCCTGCCCGCACTTGAGTGCGGCGACCGCCACGATACCGCCTCCCCGGGAGATGCCGGGGGTAAAGTCGATTCGTGCGTCACGATCCGTCCGTCCGATTCGGCCTCCTGCCCTGCCGCGCAAAACCTTCCGGTCATGCCCGGCCGCCCATCCGAAGAAACGGCACCCTCCGCTGCCAGCGATTCCGTCTTTTCACTGCCGTCCATGGTCGTATGCGCGCGCAGCGGTAAAAAAAGCGAAGCGGAGTATGTGCAATCCCGTCGAAGCGTCACTCGGAGCGACATCAAAAAAAAGGCGGGTGCGGCCGAGGACATCAGCCGCTACCTCGGATCGCTCCCGTCGGTGGTCTCTTCACTCGGGGCCGGGTATGACAATACACTGTTCATCCGCGGCGGCCGCCCGTCGGAAGTGGTCTTCCTGGTTGACGGCATCGAAATGGAAAACATCAACCATTTCTCAAAGGCAAACGGTTCGGGTGGCCCGATCGGGTTCATCAACAGCGACGTTCTCGCCTCGCTGGAGTTCTACGCCGGCAACATGCCGGTCTCTTACCCCGCGCGCCTGTCGTCGGCGGTCGACATCAGCCTGAAAAAAGGGTCGCTCTACGAGCGCCACCAATCGATCGGCTGCAAACTGACCGGCGGCATGTTTTCCGCCGAAGGCCCGATACAGAGCGGCAAAAGCTCCTACAGCCTGTCAGGACGGTATGTCGATTTTTCCGCGCTGCATTCTCATGCAAAAAATTCCGGCGTGCCGAAGATCGGCGACTGGCACGGCAAGGTGTTCGCTATTGCCAATGATCGTCTCGATCTCTCGGCCACCGCCCTCCTCTCATGGAACCACTACCGGTACGAATATCCCATTGTCCGCAGCGACGACCTCGCCGGCGTCTTTCACAACAAGATGAACGAGGTGGAAACCATCCTGCAGGGCGGCGGTGGAGCTGCGCTCCGATATACCGATGACCGTTTTTCGCACGAAACGCACCTGACCGCCTCCTTCAGGGATGGACGGGACACCGACAGCCTGGGCGGTTTTGCCGATACTTTTTTCATCAGCCGTTATCGTTCGAACCCGGTCGGGTCGGAACGCGATACCCGGGTCAGATACGCGATAAACTCACTATCGCGCTTCCGGTTTTCCGATTGCCACACGTTTTCCGCCGGTGGGCGGACCGGTATCAACAGCTACGCCTTCCGCGAGCGCGACGAATCGCAGTTCGAGGGCGCGTGTATCGTCTGCCGGGACGATCAACCCGTTACGGTCACCATGCGGAATGATCCCACGCATAAACAGGTCTCTTTTTACGGGATCGAGCCGGGAACCTTTCTCGAATATGCATATGACCGCGGTCCGTTCAAAACCGCGGCCGGGTTCCGTGTCGACTACTTTGACCTGCTGCAGGATATCGCGATTTCTCCCCGGGTCTCCGCCTCGCTACGTCCGGCGCGCCTTGGCACCCTTTCCCTCTCCTTCGGGCTTTACCGCCAGTTCCCGACCGAATTGCCCTCCATTATTTTTGCCTCGCTCTCGCCGTCGTTATCGGGCGATTCGCTCATTCGCATCGAACGCCGCCTTCTGCGCCGGGTGGAACCGCAGCGTCTGTGGCAGGGGTCGCTCGGGTATGACCGGTTTTTTTCCGCACGCCATGAGTTTCGCGTTGAGACCTACTATAAATGGTACGAGCGCGAATACGACCTTGTCACGCCGGACCTCCGGCGGGTACTTTTCTGGAACGAGCGCGGGGAACTCACCATGGCCGACCCTGAGGGAAAACGGCGCGCCATGGGGGTCGAAGCGTCACTATGCAGCCATGACACAAAATCGTTTTTCTATTCTGTCGGCGGTTCGCTCTTTGATGTAAAAAACCGTTATCGTGACGGTTCATGGCGCAACGACTGGACCGATGTGGGATATACTTTCGGCGTGTCGCTGGGCGCCAGGCTCCTGAACAGCCATACGATCTCGTTTTCCCTGCAGGGCGCCGGCGGGCGGCCTTTCTGTCCCGAAAAAATCCTTGCCGATTGCATCGACCGGAAATTCGCGACCTACGACAACGAAACGCCGTGGTTTTCGGAGCGCCTTGACAAAATCGTCAACGCCAGCACCCGCTACACATTCTCCCGGCGGATAGGACCCCTCAAGACCGAGGCGTTTATCGAGGTACTCAACGCGCTCGATTATACGCCGACCCTCGAGTACAAGTTCAACGGCGACCGGTTTGTCGAAATCAAACCGTTCAGCATTACGCCGATCGCCGGCTGCTCGGTGCAGTGGTGAGGGGAAATTGCCGCAGGCTGAACCGGTGCGTCAGGTGACGGCATGGCCGCCGTTTCCCGTGAAGACCCTGCATCTCTGCCCCGCACTCTCTACCGGGCGTCGCCGTGAAGGTCCGACTCGCCGGTTCCGACGCATTCGGGACCGGGCCTTCCTTCCATGGTATTGTGCCAGCGGTAGCGGGACAGGTAATCAAGAATACGTGTATCGGTCTGCAGACCCTCGGGACTGAACCGCGCATGGCCGCCGACCGCGGCCTCGAGCCGGCGCATATGCGTCCTGACCGCAAGCAGTTCGCGCAGGCCGTTGCTGCCGACCGCGCTGAACTGCCCGGCGACCTTCTGCGCAACGCTCTTTTCCTCGCGCGCGGCCAGCCGATGGGGATAC
>JAFGOU010000225.1 GCA_016926315.1 Chitinispirillaceae bacterium | reverse complement strand
TTCTCTTTCGGGTAGAAACGGGCGATTGCTCACCCGAAGCCCCCACAGACCCCTACGAGCGCGATTCAAAGGTCTTTTGAAACGGCTACCGATTGCAACGGCCCGCATGATGGTACCATCATGCGGGCCGTTTGTACCCAAAGTATGATATCATACAATCGTTCTCCACATAACACAGGTCTTCTGCATACGCTGCCTCATTTGAACATTTTCCGCACATCGGCTCAAACCGATGGTTGCTTTTTGCCGTGTTTCTGTCATAATGGCAATCAATATAGGTTTGCCGGTAGTAAAGAAGCAAGTCAACCGGTTACACGGTGGCGGCGGACGCTGCCGTGTGGCGGGACGGGTGGTTACTGCTTTGACACGGCAGGTGGAAGCGGGTATATTGTACGTAACGACTCGGAAACCGGCGACCGAATCTGCCGGCACGGTGAGGAGAAAAGGGTCCGGGGTGAGGCGGTGAACCGTGACCTACAACAAAGGATTGTGCTCCAATGCGTCACGGCTTACGAAAACGACGGATGGTTGCCAGGGTACTTGCGATCACCTTCATGGTGATGGCCGGCTGCCTGCCTCCGGGGCACACCCGTAACGAAATCGACCTGCTTATCCGCGAGGCACGGGAGCTGCATAGCGACATAACCGCGCTGGTGGTGACCTCACTCAAAGAGGCCTCGCTCATCAGCGTGGACGCGGTAACCACCGCCTTTCGCCAGGCATCCGTTCTCGACCCTGCGGCAATCCGCTTTGTGGCCACGGAGACCGCCTGCCTCATCGCGAAAAACGCGGTCACCCTGGTCGCGTACCGGCAGTCCGGCACGCTTGACAAGATCCTGGACACTGACCGGTCGCACGCCGTTATCTCGATGTTCCTCTCCACCTGCTGCTACCCGGCGATCGACGACCTGGTCAGGCAGGCGGTTGACTGGCAGGTCAACCGTCGCGACCCTCTGTTTATGGGTGATACCGGGGCCCCGGATTTTACCGCCATTCTTTCCATGCACCTGGACCGTTTTTCACCCGGGGAGGCGCTTGCGGCGGTCAAAGGGTTCGGCACCCCGAAAAAAACACCGGAATACTTCAAAGCCGTGGCAAGGAACCGGGTCGCCACCAGCGCCTACGGCGCCACCCGCAACTGGAAAGACCACGGCATTGTGTATCAGTATCGCATTGCCGGGGACTCGCTTTTTCTGAAACAGGGCGACAGCGCATGGCACGCGCTGTCGCCGCTCCCGTTTGCGGGCCGCCCCGTTGCCATTGCCGCGGACAACAACCGCCTCCTGGTGCAGACCGATGGCCACGAGCTCTGGTGGTACTGCGCCAGGAACGACCAGGCGGCATGGTCGATCGACATCATGAAAACCGCGGTCGCCTTTATGGACCTCAAACCCGTTGTGGGCGAACAGGTGACCGGCGTGCTGCTCCCAATGCTCGTCGGCATCACTGATTCAACAATGCGCCGCGCCGCGTCGCTGCGATATCTGGAATCGTGGAAACAGCGCAGCATGAACGACAGCAGCACCCTGCACTACTGGAAGGAAAAATGTTCGCTCTGGACCGATATCGCGCTCAGCGTCGACCGGCTTCTGCTCAAAACCGGCGACGGCGCCTCGTTTACCGCGGCACAGTATGCCGAGTGGTCGAAAAACGCGCACAAAGGCGGGAGCTGGTCGAACCTGCTCGTGTGGACGCACGGCAGCGACACCCTCACCCGGGGCCGCAACCTCGCGCCGGAACGTATTGGTGGTATCGCAATCGGTAACTGGAACGGGACCGTGATCACCATGTACGCCCTGGCCGAAGGCAAGGTCTGGTTTATCGACGAGGAGATCATTCATCCCGAGTGGAAGCCGATCGAGCGCTGGAACAGCGGCTGGGTGCTTGCCGGGCAGCAGCAGTATCACGCCATCGCAGGCGCGCCCTACCCGCTTGACGACAATGCCCGGATACACGCGTCAAACTCCGTGGTCGCGGTGCTTTCAAAAAAAGCGGACACCGCGGTCATCTCCTGGCTACGGTGGGACTACCACCAGAAAGACGACTTTATCTACTGGCCTCTTGACTGGTGCAACCATGCCTGGCGCACCGTCATTGCCCCCGGCGTTCCCCTGACCGGCTTTGGCATCAGCGCCATCGAAAACATCGACCCGCGCGAAAAAAACACCGTATGGTCGATCCCCGCGCCGGCGTTCACCTTTCATGACTATATGCCGCGCCAGGGGTATGAAGGCATTTTCGGCGACGTGCCGGGGAGTATGGTGGACGCGTACCCAATCGACCTGTTTGCCGGCTCGGCCGACGGTACGACCTGGCATTTCAGCGCTAAAAGATCGGAAACCGTGCACAAGGCGGCGGTGAAGTGGAGAAAGGTACGCTAGCGCGAAGGACATGACCCGGCTGTCCGGTCGACGCAACGCTTTTATTGCCGATCACCCGCGCGCCATCCGCTCGATCTCGCGGGCGCAGAGCATGGCGCCGTTTGGGGTAACTGGCACGGGACGCTCCTTGCCGGCGATTGCGCGCAGAAGGTCGCCCCAGGCAAAGGCCGTGAACTCCTCGATCGTCAACCGGTGACCGTGGCCCCAGGCGGCGATACCGCGTTCGAGAAAGGGCGATTCCGCGAAATCGTCGCGCGGCAGGTAGACGAGCGGCGTGCCGTGGAGCATGCACTCGGCGGTCACGCCATACCCGATCTTGCAAATCATGAGGTCAACCGAGGCGACCAGGTCCTGATAGGGCATGTCGTTCTTGGCTATCAGATGGTAGTTTGGCGGTGCCGACGGCAGGGGGCAGATTCCGATGAAATGCCAGTCGTCAAACGACGCGAGCCGCTCCCACGCACTGTTGCAGAGCCCGAGATGGCCGAAATAGATGAGCGCGATGTTCCGGTGCGCGTCGAGGCCGCAGATCCGTTCGATCTCCGTGCGCCGATGCCGTCCGGCCCTGCCGACCGGCGCTGCGGTGAGGCGCTGCGGGAAATAGCCCATGGGAAGGGGTGCCGGTTCAAGCGCGAGCAGGAGGTCGGCGCGCGCATACTGCGCGCGCATGGCCGAAAGCACCGGTTCAAACGAGGGGTCGCTGGACAGGTACCGGCTATACACATCGTGCCAGGTGAAATTCGTGACCGCCACCGAGGGTATGCCGGCGGTTGCCGCGACCTTGAACGCAAAGGGCGCAATATCGCTCACGATCACCTCGGCGCGCTGTTTATGGCACCAAGCCACCTCGGCGGCGAGCCGCTCTTCATTCTCACGGGCCAGCTCGCGGTACCGACGGAACGTCCGGTCCACGTCCGTGGTCAGGCTGTCGGTCTGCAGGCAGCCGCAATCGAACGTTGCCGGCGCATAGTCGAATTCCCGGCGCACCTCCTCCCGGAAAAACGGTTCGGGCAGGGTGGTCCGGAAGGTTATGCGAACCTGCGGGGAAAACGCGTTGCAAACGGCCGCGGTCCGCACCCCGTGGCCGTAGCCGTGGCTGGTAACGTAATAGATGACGTGCATGGTCCTTGCCCGTGAACGAGTCGGGATAAACCGGAAAAAAGTCAAATATAGTTCCCGAACCGCCCCTCCATGACAACCAGCCAGCCGATCAAACGCCGGATACCATCCTCAGCGCTGCGGAGTGAAAATTTTTCGCACCTAAGGGCGCAGCGCTGTGCCTTTGATTTTCCCCTGTTTGTTCATTACCTCTGG
>JAFGOU010000224.1 GCA_016926315.1 Chitinispirillaceae bacterium | reverse complement strand
GGCGGTTTCGCTGCTGCCACCGGGCATGGTGTTGCCGGCCGGGCCGGTCATGGCCATGGGCGCGGTGGTGACCCGCCGGTTGGCAATGGTGACGGTATTCACGATGCAAAAAAAATCCTCAGACAGGGATGCCAGGAGCGAATGGATTTTGTTTACGGCGGTTTCGTCCACTCCGGCCTCGGAGAGGATAGCCGCTTCCTGCTGGTTGTCGGAAACCACGGCCGCTGTTCCCAGGACCGACTGCATGCTGTCGACAATCTGGCGGGAAACGCCCGCAATGAAGATCTGTTCCGAATGATACTCCTTTTCGAACGAGTTGACAAAATCGCGCAGGTCAAGATTTTCGGCCACCAGCACCCTGACGGTAACGTTCCGGTTGAGCTGCCCGGCGCTATAGGAGGGGTCCTGAAAGGTTCTGGTGATTTCCTGGCTGGAGATGCAGCCGATGAAGGTGCAAAAACAGGCTGCGATCAGGATGCTTGAGCAATAATTCACGACGTCTTCCTTTTACCGGTAGAAAAAAACGAGGTGATGAGAAGTATACCCATTCCCACGCACAGATAGGCATCGGCCAGGTTGAAATAAAACGGCCAATCCAGGATTTTTCCGGCGTGAATATGGATAAAATCGACCACAAACCCGTTTGCAAAGGCGTCCACCAGATTTCCGATGGCTCCGGCCCAGATGAGCAGGAACGGCAGCAGGATGAAAAACGGCTTTTTCCGCCAGAACCCGATGAGCAGGGATACGCCGATGAATATCGCGACCCGCACCCAGGTGAGCGCGTTTTTAAACACGCTCTGTCTGCCGTCGTTCAGCAACCCGAAGACCATGCCCCGGTTCTCGGTATAGCCGAGGTCCACGAATCCTTTGAGCAAGACGACCGGTGGTTTCCCGGCAAGGTTGGATTTTGCCCAGCGCTTTGACTGGAAATCGGTAAAACACCCGGCAAGCATGATCAGGGCCATGAGAAGATATTTGAGAATGGCATTTGGCACGGTATTTAAGATGCTCCTTTGTAATGAAAAATAATTCTTGTGCCGTCCCCCGTTCGCAGACCGGGGCCATACGGTACGGTCAGGTCTTCCGGTTTCGCCTGCTTAAAAAGGGTTTCATAATAGGATATACGGTCTGTGGGGCGCGATCTCATTTCGACGAGCGTAGCGAGGTGAAATCCGACAGCGTTTGTTTAAGGTCAGGTATGCATACTATTACGAGACGATTCATATTCCCGCCTCTACCCGATACTCGATTCTTTCATTGTTAATCGAAATAATCTTCCCCTCAACCAGTTGCCGGACGATGTCTTCCACCTCCTTGTCCGCTATCTCCTTCTTGAACAGCGTTTTTATCTGATTGCACAACGTTTTCTTCCGTTTTGGCCGGGGAGCCTTTGATTTCATCAGGTTCTCACGAACCACGGCAAAACGGTCCGTAGCGGTTTTCTCCACAACCGGCGCCTTGCAGAAAGGAAGATCGCCGATGGAAGGGCTCAGTGTGCAGGATATACCTGCAGCGCTCCTGATATGATCGATGAGCGGCAGAAACCCCTTGTCCTTTGAAATGATATGGAAGGCGACCTGTTCGGTTTCCTTCGACAACCTTCCGATATAATAGGCGAGATGGAAATCCAGCGCGTTCCTGCCGCTTCCGGTCATTTCAATCACGTCGATCGATGGTTTTCCGAATTCCAGCGCATTTTTCAAAAAATCGCCGGTGAATTTCTGGCCTTTTGCATGGAACACCTTGATTATCACGCCATGCTTCTTTAAAAGACCCAGATCAATGGCCTGAACGTTTTCATAATCGATAAGAACGATGTGTTGTGTCATTGTGCAACCTCTCCTTGAATACAATTACCTACGGTATGCTTAAAAGATTTCGCTGCAAAGACCTGTGCTGAGCGGTGTCGAAGTGCGCGGAGAGCGCTGAGTATGATCATTGTCAAAACAAATAACATAGTTCATCGTCATCCGATGGGTAAGAGGCGAATGTTCAGGGAACCGGTTAATATATCGAAATCTCATTATTTTCTCGGCGTACTCCGCGTCTCTGCGGTGACGATTTCCCTTCATCTCACCCGGCAAACGGCACGAACGCATACGGGAAAAGGGCGTTGGCCAGACAATAGGGTATGAACAAGCGCCCTGCGCGGATCCGGTCGAACACTTCGTGCATCGGGACCAGCAACAGCCACACCAGCGGCCCAAGCGCCGGAAACAGGAATCGCGCCTCGGGATTGAGCCATTCGAAAAAGTACCAGGCATGAACCGCGGCCACGAGGCAGAAGAGCGCGGCCAGGAAGGCTATTTCCGTGGTCACCGCATGCTGCTGCACCCTGCGGAAAAGCCACCAGGCGGCGATTGCGGCGTGCAGGAACAGGATGGCGCCGCCGATTGTCGTTAACAGGAAAAAGGGAATGGTCCCGCTCTGGAGATGCTGCATGGGAAACCAGAAATATTTTACCGTGCCCTTGATAAGCCCCACAAGCGACGTGAGTGACACGGGAACGGCGATGGTCGACGGCGGTATGCCTGAAAACGTATGATAGAGCGCCATGTTGCGCAGGTACCACGGAGCGGCAGCAACGGCCGCGGCAAACGTGATCAACGCTGCG